>JAPLPC010000551.1 GCA_026400425.1 Hyphomicrobiales bacterium
GCACCCGGTTCAGCACTCTGGTTCAGCGTGCCGACTGGACCCAGATCCTCAAGTATGTGGTCCTGAATGTCGCACACAGCTACGGCAAGACCGCGACTTTCATGCCCAAGCCGATCGTGGGCGACAACGGCTCGGGCATGCATGTGCACCAGTCGATCTGGAAGGATGGCAAGCCGACCTTCGCCGGCAACAAGTATGCCGACCTGTCGGAAACCTGCCTCCACTACATCGGCGGCATCATCAAGCACGCCAAGGCCATCAACGCCTTCACCAACCCGTCGACCAACTCCTACAAGCGTCTGGTCCCCGGCTACGAAGCTCCGGTGCTGCTGGCCTATTCGGCCCGCAACCGCTCGGCCTCCTGCCGCATCCCGTTCACGACCTCGCCCAAGGCGAAGCGCGTGGAGGTCCGTTTCCCGGATCCGATGGCGAACCCGTATCTCGCTTTCGCATCGATGCTGATGGCCGGCCTCGACGGCATCAAAAACAAGATCGATCCGGGCCCGGCGATGGACAAGGATCTCTACGACCTGCCGAAGGAAGAGCTGAAGCAGATCCCGACCGTATGCGGTTCGCTGCGGGAAGCGCTCGAGAATCTCGACAAGGACCGTGCCTTCCTGAAGGCCGGCGGCGTGTTCGACGACGACTTCATCGATGCCTATATCGAACTGAAGATGCAGGACGTCGAACGCTACGAGATGACCCCGCATCCGGTCGAATTCGAAATGTACTATTCGTACTGATCGGCTCTCGCGATCGGCGACAAGACCAAGGCGCTCCGGAAACGGGGCGCCTTTTTCATGGGCTGAACTATTTCCGCGTAAATGCCCGCGCCGGCTCGAAGGCGTCGGTAAATCCGACGGCCTGCACGGCGCGGGCCGCATCGGCCTCGTTCTCCGACCACGGCAGCTTCGCCGCGATCGTGCGCGTCACCGGCTCGCCGAGCGCGCCGCCGTAATCAAGCGGCCACAAGCCGTTCGGCACCGCCTCGACAGAGACGGCGCGCAACCTGATGCCCTGCCCGAGCGACGACAGATCTTGCGGATCGAGGCGCGTGACCGAGGCGGCGTCGCGCGGATCCTTGAAACTCGCGAGCACCGGCATCAGCTCGCCTGACACCGGCACGGCCCCGGTCTGGCTGCCGACGTCCCGAAAGGCGATCTTGCGGCCGGCGGCCTGATAGGCGCGCATGGCGACGAAGTTGGCGCCGTCGAAATCCGCATTGCCCTTGTCATCATGCAGCATCAAGGCGGCGAGGTTCTTGCCGCCGCCGAGATCCAGCATCACCGCGTCGCCACGCGACACCGTCTTCCCACCTGGCTGATAGCCGCGATAGGGATGCACCGAGACCACGCTGGATGCGGTCTTGACGCCTTCGGGCGTCTCGACCTCGACGGTCAGGCGATATTTGTGCGCGGGGCGTTCGGTGCGGATGCGGTCGCCGATCACGATCGCTGCAAGCAGCACCACCGGTCCCGCCCATTTCAGTATTTTCATTTCGCGCTCTCCAGCATCCGCGATGCACGATGATGGCGCGCGCGTCAAAGCGGCACGGTGTCCCGTTTTCATTGATGGAGAGCTTATCCAGAGCTTCGACAACGCCAGACTGCTTGACCGCCGGCCCGATTTGGCGAGACAGTCATCTTTTCAAGAGGTTCGGTGCAGATGGCTTTATCGACAGACACCAAAGCCCCATCACGCAGCGACCTCGCCTGGGCCATATCGGTCGGCGGCATCGCCACCGTCGCCTTCACGATTTTCGTGGTGTTTGCCTGGTACTTCTCGGCAACGCTGTTCCTGATCTTTGCCGGCATCCTGCTCGGGGTCGCGCTCAATGCGCTGACCGAGCTGGCCGGCCGCGTCATGGGCGGCCCGCAGCCGATACGGCTGGCGCTCGTCTGCGTGGTGCTGGCAGGGCTGCTGGGCGGCCTGCTCTATCTCGGCGGCGCCACCATCGCCACCCAGGCCAAGACACTCTCCGGCACATTGAAGTCGCAGGTCGTCAACGTGAAGACCTATCTGGAACAGCACGGTGTCGATACCAGCTATTTCGACTTCAACGCCATCCTGTCCGAGGATCTCAAGGACGATACCAAGACGACCGCCAACGAAATTCCGGGCACCATCGCTCCGACCACTGCCCCGATCCCCCGCAACAGCAATATGCCGAGCGCCGGCACCATCGCGTCATCGGGCGGCGCCATCGTCACCCAGACGCTGAAGATCCTGCTCGGCACCGTCGGCGCCGTCGGCAATTTCTTCATCGTGCTGTTTCTCGGTTTGGCCTTTGCTGCGCAGCCCGGTGTCTACCGGCGCGGCCTGCTGCAGCTCACGCCGCGCAAGTATCGCGGTCCGGCGACCATCGTCGTCGATCGCATCAGCGACACGCTGCAACGCTGGCTGATCGCCCAGATCATCACCATGCTGGTGGTCGGCAGCGTCACCTGGCTCGGGCTGAAACTGATCGGCATTCCCAGCTCGTTCATCCTGGGCGTCCAGGCCGGCCTGCTGGCCTTCATTCCGACGGTCGGCGCCCTGCTAGGTGGCCTGATCGTGGTGCTGGCCAGTCTCGCCTCGGGATGGTTCGCGGGCGTGTCGGCCTTCGTGCTGTTCCTGGGCGTGCACGCGCTGGAGAGCTATATCCTGACGCCGATTCTGCAGCGGCAGGCACTCGACATTCCGCCGGCCACCCTGTTCGCGTTCCAGATCACGCTCGGGGTGGTATTCGGCGTCTGGGGCCTTGCTTTGGCCCTGCCGGTGCTGGCGATCGTCAAAGTGGTGATCGACTTCCTGCGCGAAGACGACGCCGACGAGATCGACGCGCAGGACGCGGTTGCGGCTTAGCTCAGTCGCCCGTCGTCAGCACGGTTTCGGTGTGCTCGACATAAGGCGGCGTTTCGAAATAAGGGCCGACCAGCGCGCGCCATTCGGCAAAATCCGGGGAGCCACGAAAATCCACCGTATGACTTTCGAGGGTTTGCCATTTCGCCACCAGGCGATAGCGCGACGGCATCTCGATGGACTTGTGCAGTTCGAAGCCCAACCCGCCCTTGGCGCGCTGGAACAGCGGCTTCGCCTTGGCGACGGCAGCCTCGAAATCCTTCTCGGTGCCCGGCTTGACGTCGATTTGCGCGATTTCCGTGATCATCGTTGTCCGACCCTTTGTTTTGCGGTCGGGCAATGTAGCCCGGATGCGGCGAAGCGCAATGCGTTCGACGATCCTAAGATCGCGCGAAGTAAGCCGTCACGGCAGCGACCACGGCGATGCAGGTGGCCATGAAAACGATCAATGGCGCGCGGGCTTTCCGATTGCCGTAGCGGCCCTGGGCACGGCGCTGGGCGCTCAGCGCGGTCTCGTATTCGTCCGATGACGAGAACATGCAGGCGAAGCCCGAACGGGCCGCGCCAGCGGCGGCGTCGAGCGACATCAAGGCGGGAGTCACGGTGTGGTCGTCCGAGGTCATCATGTTATGACCATGGAATCGATTGGTAAACGGTCCCTTACCGGGCGGCTTCCATCGTCATGACGGCGTCGGTGCGGGTCACGCGGACGATCGGCTTCGGCGCCAGCCCGGCGGCCGTGGCCTTGCGCCCCTGCGCCAGCGACAGTGGCTCCTCGGCAGCAGACTGCACGCGGTTACGCCCGCCGCGCTTGGCCTGATACAGCGCCGTGTCCGCGGCTGCGAGCAGCACGTCGAGTTCGGTGCCGGCCGGGCCGCCGGAGACACCGATGCTAACGGTGGTCGCCACCGGCGCGTCGTCCACCTCGATGCCGCAACCGGCAAAATTCTGCCGCACGCGCTCGGCGGCCTGCATCGCCTCCTCCAGGCTGCATGGCAGCAAGGCTGCGAATTCCTCGCCGCCGATGCGTCCCGTCAGGTCGGTGATGCGCAGCGAATTCTGGATCACGGTGGCAAACAGCTTCAGCACTTCGTCGCCGGCGGGATGGCCGAAGCGATCATTGATCGACTTGAAGTGATCGATGTCGAAGATCATCACGGTAACCGGGCGTCCCGCTTTCGCCTCGCGCTCGATCATCCGCCCGGTCGCTTCGCTGAAGCCGCGGCGGTTGAACAGGCCGGTCAGCGGATCGCAGGACGCCGCCACCTTGTGGGCAGCAACCGTCCGCTCCGACACCAGCACGAAAATCAGGAACACCGTGCCGATGGCATAGAGCACCAGCTCGATAGCGAAGGCCGTGACCCCGAAATGGCTTCCCGACGTCGCGCCATCCGCCTGCAGGAAATCGCCGAGCAGGATCGGCAACATCAGGACCAAACCGTGCAGCAGCGGCACCAGCGCGGTCGGCCAGCGATGCTGCACCGATTTGCGGCGCTCAAGCCCGAGTTCGTAAGCCGTCAGCACCGCATAACAGGCGACGATGCCGGCACCGATGGTGATGCGCAACGACGAAGCCTCGGGTGGCAGAACGAAGATCGCGGCAATCCACACCACGGCGCCGGACAGCACACCGGCCCAGATCGGGGTGCGGCCATGAAAAACACGCGCTGCCGTCCACACCATGCCGCAGGAAACGAAGCCGACGGCGTTGAGCGCCAGCATCGGCAGTTCGCCGAGCAACGGACCTGCCAGCGTCCACAAGCCCACCGACACACCGCCAAGCAGATAGGCGAACCCCCACCAGCTCAGCGCCGCGATGTTCTCGTGCCGTCCGAAGTAAAGCAGCATGGCCCCGAGCATCAAGGCAACCAGCGTCGCCACGAGATACAGAGTGGATGAGTCGAGCAGCATGTCCGCGCACCGGAGATGTTTTGCAGTATGACCGGCCTCAGTCGGCCGGATGGGTATCACGTCGGTCGAGTGTAGCGAACTACACATTGGAAATTCGTTTTATCGCAAAGCAAAGTTTTCCGGATAAACTGCATCAATCTGTCTGCATCGGCGATTTCCGGCCGGCGCTCCGAACGCAAAAAGGGCGCCCGAAGGCGCCCTTTTCCGAAACGATCGTCGCGAAACGCTTAGCGCTTCGAGAACTGGAACGAACGACGGGCTTTCGCCTTGCCGTATTTCTTACGCTCGACGACGCGCGCGTCGCGGGTCAGGAAGCCACCCTTCTTGAGGATGCCGCGCAGATCCGGTTCGAAGTTGGTCAGCGCCTTGGACAGGCCGTGACGCACGGCGCCAGCCTGGCCCGACAGACCACCACCGGCGACGGTGCAGATCACGTCATATTGACCGGCACGGGCTGCAGCGACCAGCGGCTGCTGGATCAGCATGCGCAACACCGGACGGGCGAAGTACACTTCGACGTCCCGGGTGTTGACGACGACCTTGCCAGCGCCCGGCTTGATCCAGACGCGGGCAACCGCGTCCTTGCGCTTGCCGGTCGCGTAGGCGCGGCCCTGCTTGTCGATCTTCTTTTCGTATTTCGGCGCATCCGGTGCGGAGACCTTCAGCGAACCGAGCTGTTCGAGAGACTGCATGGTATCGGACATAATTATGCGGCCCTCTTGTTCTTGCGGTTCAGCGCGCCGACGTCGAATGCCTCGGGCTGCTGTGCTTCATGCGGATGCTCGCTGCCGGCGTAAACACGCAGGTTGCCCATCTGGACGCGACCGAGCGGACCACGCGGGATCATGCGCTCGACGGCCTTCTCGACCACGCGCTCCGGGAAACGGCCTTCGAGGATCGACTTGGCCGAACGCTCTTTGATGCCGCCGATGAAGCCGGTGTGGTGATAGTACATCTTGTCGTCGCGCTTGCGACCGGTGAACACCACCTTCTCGGCGTTGATGATGATGACATTGTCACCGCAATCGACGTGGGGGGTGTAGATCGGGAGGTGCTTGCCGCGCAGCCGCATCGCGACCAGCGTGGCGAGGCGGCCGACCACGAGGCCCGTGGCGTCGATGACGATCCACTTCTTCGTGACCTCAGCCGGCTTTGCCGAAAAGGTTTTCATGTTGAGATCCGTATCCGTGAGACGGGTGAAACAGAGATCGGCGCCCCACGGGGGAGCGCCGAATTGAGGGTGTTCTAGAGAACCGCCCGGATTCCGTCAATGCCGGGGCGCATATAATTATCAAGCGAAATCAATGGCTTGTAATTAAGGTTATATATTACCTTCCAATTCATGCTTTAGTTGGAATGGAATAGGTCGATGTGACATGGGCGATGGGATCGGGCGACGTGCCGGACAACAGGTTCACCTCTCCCACCGCCAGGCGCTTGCCGAGCTTCAACAGCTTGGCCGCCGCCAGCACGTCCTGCCCCGGCTGGCCCTTGCGAAGGAAATTGATGTTCAGGCTGGTGGTGACGGCAAGCCCCACCGGACCGATGGCCGACAGCAGCACCACATACATGGCGAAATCGGCCAGAGCCATCAGGGTCGGCCCCGACACGGTGCCGCCCGGACGCAGCATCCGCTCGCCATAGGTCTGGCGCAGCAGACAGGTGGTGCCGTCGGCGTGCTCGATGGCAATGTCGCCGGCCCCGAAGGCTTGCGGGAACTCGCGCTTCAGGAACGCCTCCAGCTCCGGCACCGTCATTTTAGCGTCCGTCATGTCTCCGTCCCGTCTCACCTTCTTTTCACCGACACCGGCCTGTTACATGATGGTGACAAATAAGCCCAGCCGATGGAAGACAAGACATGGCTCAACCTGCTCGCGCGGAAACGGCGCAACCATCCATCCTGTTGCGTGAGACAGCCGGCGATGTCGCCGTGCTGACGCTGAACCGCGCCGCTGCGCGCAACAGCCTGTCGGACGCATTGATCGCCGAGCTGCACGGCGCGCTCGACGACATCGCCGGTGACAGCTCCGTGCGCGCGGTCGTGATCGCCGCGAATGGTCCGGCCTTCAGCGCAGGTCACGATCTCAAGGAACTCACCGCCCGCCGCACCGACGCCGACGGCGGCCGCGCTTATTTCGGCCAGCTGATGAACGCCTGCAGCGCGATGATGCAGAGCGTCGTGCGCCTGCCGAAGCCGGTGGTCGCAGCAGTGCAGGGAATAGCCACCGCCGCCGGCTGTCAGCTGGTGGCGAGTTGCGATCTTGCTGTCGCATCCGAGCAGGCGCGCTTCGCAACGCCGGGGGTCGATATCGGGCTGTTCTGTTCGACGCCGATGGTCGCGCTGTCGCGCAATGTCCCGCGCAAGCAGGCAATGGAAATGCTCCTCACCGGCGAGCCGATCACGGCCGAACGGGCACGCGACATCGGCCTCGTCAATCGCGTGGTGCCCGCGGGCACCGAACGCGACGCCGCGATCGCATTGGCGCAACAAGTGGCGCGCAAATCCGCGCACACGATCCGCATCGGCAAGGAAGCGTTCTACCAGCAAGCGGAGATGTCGCTGACCGACGCCTATCGCTTTGCTGCCGAGGTGATGGCGGACAACATGATGGCCCGCGACGCCGAAGAAGGCATCGGCGCCTTCATCGAAAAACGCGCACCGCGTTGGGAAGATCGATAAAATCTGGACGCCGTCACCGCCTTCCCGCTCCGTCATTGCGAGGAACGGAGCGACGCGGCAATCCAGCAAGCCACAAGCACAGGAATAGCTGGATTGCTTCGTCGCAAAGGCTCCTCGCAATGACGGCTGTAAGCTCGGATCTCCGCTGAAAGTAAAAACGCCGATGAACCACGACAGGTATGACGACAACTATATTCGCGAGATCCTCAACACGGTGAAGACCGTGGCCATGATCGGCGCCTCGCCGCAGAATGTGCGGCCGAGTTATTTCGTGTTCAAATATCTCGCCGAGCGTGACTACGACATGATCCCGGTCAATCCCGGCCAGGTCGGCAAGAGCCTGCTCGGCAAGCCGTTCGTGGCGTCGCTGCAGGAGATCGATCGGCCGATCGACATGGTCGACATTTTCCGCAGCGCCGAACATGTCGGACCGATCGTCGATGCCGTGCTGGCGCTCGATCCATTGCCGAAAGTGATCTGGCTGCAACTCGGCATCCGCAACGATGCCGCCGCGGCGAAAGCGGAAGCCGCCGGCATCAAGGTGGTCATGAACCGCTGCCCCAAGATCGAATACGGCCGGCTGTCGTCGGAGATTCAATGGATGGGCGTCAATTCGCGCACCATCAGCGCGCGGCGCGGCGCGATCCCGACCCAGGGCATGCGGCTGTCGCTGAACCGTCCGAGTCTCGGCGGCGGCACCACGGCCGCTGCCGATCGCGCCGCGCCGGGCGGCCAGAGAGACGATAAAACCAGCCAGTGATGGTGAGTCGGACGATTATTCCGCGCCCGCCAAAGATCGCAGCATAGAGATTGCGATCTCGCCGCGGTGTTCCGCCGCGCCTTGACGGCAACGGCGGCGGCGATCAGGTTGGCGCCAACCAATTCACGATCACAGGGAGTGATGATGAGCGACCGTATTCCAGGCTTCGGCACCCTCGCCGTGCATGCCGGCGCGCAGCCCGATCCGACCACCGGCGCCCGCGCGACACCGATCTATCAGACCACCTCGTTCGTCTTCAACGACGCCGATCACGCGGCCTCGCTGTTCGGCCTGCAGTCGTTCGGCAACATCTATACCCGGATCACCAACCCCACGACGGCCGTGCTGGAAGAGCGCGTGGCCGCCCTCGAGGGCGGCACCGCCGCCGTTGCCGTGGCGTCCGGCCACGCCGCGCAACTCGTCGTGTTTCAGCAACTGCTGCAGCCAGGCGATGAATTTATCGCCTCGCGCCGGCTCTATGGCGGCTCCATCAACCAGTTCACCCATGCCTTCAAGAGCTTTGGCTGGAACGTGGTGTGGGCGGATCCCGATGATCTCGCCTCATTCGACCGCGCGGTCACGCCGAAGACCAAGGCAATCTTCATCGAGTCCATCGCCAATCCCGCCGGCTCCATCACCGATATCGAGGGCGTCGCTGCCGTCGCCCGCAAGGCCGGCGTGCCGCTGATCGTCGACAATACGCTGGCCTCGCCCTATCTGATCAAGCCCATCGACCACGGCGCCGACATCGTCGTGCATTCGCTGACCAAGTTTCTCGGCGGTCATGGCAATTCGCTCGGCGGAATCATTGTCGACGCCGGCACCTTCGACTGGTCGAAGGACGGCAAATATCCGGTGCTGTCGGAGCCGCGCCCGGAATATCACGGCATCAAGCTGCAGGAGACCTTTGGCAACTTCGCGTTCGCCATCGCCTGCCGCGTGCTCGGCCTGCGCGATCTCGGCCCGGCGCTGTCGCCCTTCAATGCGTTCATGATCCAGACCGGCATCGAGACGCTGCCGCTGCGGATGCAGCGCCATAGCGACAATGCCAAGGCGGTGGCCGAATGGCTGTCGACGCATCCGGCGGTCGCGGCGGTGAATTATGCCGGGCTGGCCAACGACAAGTATCACGCGCTGGCGCGCAAATATGCGCCGAAGGGCGCCGGCGCGGTGTTCACCTTCAGCCTGAAGGGTGGCTATGACGCCGGTGTCAGCCTGGTGTCGAACCTGAAACTGTTCTCGCATCTCGCCAATGTCGGCGACACCCGTTCGCTGGTGATCCACCCGGCCTCGACCACGCACAGCCAGCTCGACGACGACGCCAAGACGCGCTCCGGCGCCGGCCCGGACGTGGTGCGGCTGTCGGTGGGTATCGAGGACAAGGAAGATCTCATCGCAGATCTGGAACAGGCGCTAAGCGCGTAATTCCCAAGTCTGTAGGGTGGGCAAAGCGTAAGCGTGCCCACCGCAAGCGATGTTGGTGGGCACGCTAC
>JAPLPC010000413.1 GCA_026400425.1 Hyphomicrobiales bacterium
TGAGCGATTTATCCAAGGACTGATGTTGCCCGGCATCAAGATCAATACCTCGGCCACTGATTTCGCGCCGATCAGCCAGTTGCAGTTGATGCGGTTCAATGGTGAGAAATGGGATCTGTTCGGCGACGTCATCAGCGCCGACGTCGCCGGCTGAAAAATTCTGTGATGCGGAAATAGACGAAGCCAACGAGCAGTAACGACAGCGATCGGTGAAGCCTGCGACGAAAGTCTCGCAGGCTTCATTGCGTTTTTGGGGCCCGGCCATTTGAGCCAGTGTGCATTTGCGGTATGACCTTCCCGCAAGCGCTAACAAGTGCGATTGCACCGATAAAAATCTCGCCTTGCATGCAAGGGAAGGAACTCGAATGTTTGTCACGTCCAAGCGGCTGTCGCTCGCGGCCGCCGCCGTCTTGCTCGCTGCCTCCTCGACCGCCGTCCTCGCCCAGAAAAAATATGACACCGGCGCCAGCGACACCGAGATCAAAATCGGCAATATCGTGCCCTACAGCGGACCGGCTTCAGCCTATGGCGCCGTCGGCAAGGCGCAGGCCGCCTACTTCAAGATGATCAACGACAAGGGCGGCATCAACGGCCGCATGGTCAACTACATCTCGTATGACGACGCCTATTCGCCGCCAAAGGCCGTGGAACAGACCCGTAAGCTCGTCGAGAGCGATGAAGTGCTGCTGATGTTTTCTGCATTGGGCACGCCATCCAACACCGCAATCCACAAATATCTCAACGCCAAGAAGGTGCCGCAGCTCTTCCTTGCCACCGGTGCCACGAAGTGGAACGATCCCAAGCACTTCCCCTGGACCATGGGTTACCTGCCGAGCTACCAGAGCGAAGGCCGCATCTATGCGCAGTATCTACTGAAAGAGAAGCCGGGTGCGAAGGTCGGCGTGCTCTATCAGAACGACGACTTCGGCAAAGACTATCTCAAGGGCCTGAAGGACGGCTTCGGCGACAAGGCGTCGTCCGTCGTCATCGAGGACAGCTATGAGCTGACCGAGCCGACCGTCGATTCTCACATCGTCAAGATCAAGGCTGCCAATCCGGACGTGGTCGTGATCTTCGCGACGCCGAAATTCGCCGCACAGACCATCAAGAAAATCGCCGAACTCGGCTGGAAGCCGGCGATGATCGTGCCGGGCGTCAGCGTCTCCATCGGCCAGGTTCTCAAGCCCGCCGGCTTCGAGAATGCACAGGGCCTGACGTCGGCGCATTATTCCAAGGACGCCACCGATCCGCAGTGGAAGAACGATCCCGGCATGATGGCCTATAAGGAGTTCCTCGCCAAATACATGCCGGATGCCAATCCGTCGGATTCCTCGCTGATGACCGGCTACAACATTGCCGAGACCATGGTCGTCCTGCTGAAGCAGTGCGGCGACGATCTGACCCGCGCCAATGTGATGAAGCAGGCCGCCAGCCTGAAGGACGTGCAGCAGTCCACGCTGCTGCCGGGTGTCAAGATCAACACCTCGGCCACCGACTTTGCGCCGATCGACCAGATGCAGCTGATGAAGTTCGAAGGCGAGAACTGGAAGCTGTTCGGCGACGTGATGAAGGGCGAGGTCGGCCCCACCGGCGGCTAGTCTGGCTGCCCTTTGCCCTCGCGCGGCCAGGCCGCGCGGGGGCAACGACAAAACGGAACCGGACGCAGGACCGCACGAACGGTCATCTTGTCGGTTACACGATTGCCCGGCATAACCCACGCATGACCGATAAACGCCCCCTGCTCCGTGCTATGTTCGATGCCGCTGTCGCTGCGGCGCATCCTGACGTCATTCTCGGCGCCCACCTGCCGGCGCCGCCGGAAGGCCGCATCATCTGCCTCGCCGCCGGCAAAGGTGCCGCTGCCATGGCCGCTGCTGCCGAGAAGCATTATCTCGACGACCTCAAACTCGATCCGCTGCGCCTGACAGGCATTGCGACCACCCGCCATGGCCACGGCGTTCCGACCCGCAATATCCGCGTGGTCGAGGCGGGGCATCCCGTCCCCGACGAAGCCGGCCTCAAGGGCGCCGACGACACGCTGGCACTTGCGGCGACAGCCACGCCCGACGATCTGCTGCTGGTGCTGATCACCGGAGGCGGCTCGGCCAACTGGATCGCTCCGGTCGCAGGCATCACCTTTCAACAGAAGCAGCAGCTGACGCGCGCCTTGCTGCGGTCCGGTGCCGATATCGGCGAGATCAACGCGGTGCGGAAACATCTCTCCCGCATCAAGGGCGGCCGCCTCGCCCGTGCCGGCCACAAGGCCGAGATCCTGTCACTGGCGATCTCCGACGTGCCGCACGACGATCCCGCCGTGATCGCCTCGGGCCCGACCGTGCCGGATACCACGACGCTCGCGGACGCGCGGGCGATCGTTGCGAAATACAAGCTCGCTGTGGATGCCGCCGTCGATGCCGCACTGAACGATCCCGGCAACGAGAGTGTGAAACCGAGCGATCCGGCCTTCGCTCGCGCGACATTCAAATTGATCGCACGGCCGAAGGAATCCCTCGAAGCAGCAGCGGCCGTGGCCCGCGATGCCGGCTATGAGGTGATCGACCTCGGCGCCGATCTCGAAGGCGAGGCGCGCGACGTCGCAGCCGCGCACGCGGCAATGGCGCTGCAGGCCAAGGCCGAGGGCCGCAGAATCGCGATCGTGTCCGGCGGCGAGTTGACGGTGACCGTCACCGGCAACGGTCGCGGCGGCCCTAATCAGGAATATGCGCTGGCCCTTGTCGCGATACCGATGGCGCGGATGGCGGCGCCGGCAGTGCCAGCGATCCCGCCGGTGCACTGCTCGATGCAAACACCTTCGCGGCGATGCGGGCGCAGAATCTCCATCCCGTTGCCGCGCTCGAGAATAACGACGCAACGACGTTTTTTGCAGCCACAGGCGATCTGCTGCAGACCGGGCCAACGCTGACCAACGTGAACGATGTCCGCGTGATTCTGGTGGGGTGACCCACGTCGTCATTCCGGCTCCGCCCCCGATAGCAAGCCCGGAAATGACGAGGTTGGTTTCAGAACTCGGTGGCGATCTTCGTCATCATGCCGAGCAGCGCCTTGTGCTCGTCCGGACCGAGCAATTCGATCAGCCGCGCTTCGTGGCGCGTTGCCACCAGCTTTTTGGCGCGTGCAATCGTCGCACGGCCTTTGTCGGTCAGCATCAACACATGCGACCGGCGGTCGCTCGGCGAGCGCATCCGCGTCAACAGATCGCGGCTTTCCAGCCCATCCAGCATCGCAACGAAATTGGGCCGTTGGATGCCGAGCGTGGTGGCGATCTCGGTCTGGTTACGGCCGGGATTCCTGTCGAGCAGCAGCAGCACAGAAAATTGCGCGGGCGTCAGCTGCAGCGGCGCCATGCAGCGCAGAAAATCATCGAATATCTTGAGCTGCGCCCGTTTCAGCACATAGCCGAGCAGTTCGCTGAGCTCGCCCATCTGCAGCGCCGCGCCTTCCTCGTCGTACCCCGTTGGATCTAAGGTCTTGGCCTGGGGGAGCGAGGCTGTCTTCA
The DNA here is from genome assembly GCA_026400425.1 of Hyphomicrobiales bacterium. Lineage (GTDB taxonomy): Bacteria > Pseudomonadota > Alphaproteobacteria > Rhizobiales > Xanthobacteraceae > Tardiphaga. The sequence continues at coordinate 3,518 of JAPLPC010000413.1, forward strand.
AGGTGGTTTTGCTCACACTGCTACCGAAAAACTTCATCGAACAAGCCGGCCGATCTGCGGCGACTTGAGTTATGATCAATAATCGTTATTAAGTATACTCAATATGTGAGCGGGTTCAACCGCCATTGGTGCTTGCCCTGCCGTGTGGTATCCGCCGCGGCAGGTAATTTGGGGGAGCGTCCGGCCTTGAATACGACGATCTTGCTGTTCCTGCTTCAGGACGGCATCACCAACGGTGCGATCTATGCGCTGCTGGGACTGGCTTTGGTGCTGGTCTTCGCCGTGACGCGCGTCATTCTGATCCCGCAGGGCGAATTCATCACTTTCGGCGCCCTGACCTATGCCAGCCTCTCGGCTGGCCAGATGCCGGGCACCATCAAGCTCGCCGTCGCCATGGGTATCGTGGCCTTCGCCTTCGACCTGTTCACATTCCGGCGCGCGCTGCATGCGAAGCGCGTGCTGCGCTCGGTGGCCGTCAACATCATAGTCCCGCTGGCGATCTGGGGCGTGATGCTGGCGCTGAGCGGCAGGCCCGCGAACATCGCTGTCAATATCACGCTGTCTCTGCTGATCGTCGCCGCCATCGGCCTGTATCTCTATCGCATCGCCTATCAGCCGATCGCCCACACGTCGGTGCTGGTGCTGCTGATCGCCTCGGTCGGCTGCCATCTGGCGCTGCAGGGCTTCGGTCTGGTGTTCTTCGGCGCCGAAGGCCAGCGCGGCCCGGCGATCTCGTCGGATGCTATCACCATCGGTGCACTGCGCTTCACCGGGCAGAGCATCGCCGTCTATGGCATCACCATCGCGCTGATCGTCGGTCTGTGGTTGTTCTTCGGCTACACGCTGTATGGCAAGGCGCTGCGCGCCACCGCCGTCAATCGCCTCGGTGCACGGCTCGCCGGCATCCGCACCACGCTGTCAGGCCAGATCGCGTTCCTGCTCGCCTCGGTGATCGGCGCCATTTCCGGCATCCTAATCGTCCCGATCACGACGCTCTATTACGACACCGGCTTCCTGATCGGCCTGAAAGGCTTCGTCGCCGCCATCATCGGCGGGCTGGTGAGCTATCCGCTCACCGCCGCCGCCGCGATCCTGGTGGGCTGCGTCGAGGCGTTCTCCTCGTTCTATGCCAGCAACTACAAGGAAGTGATCGTCTTCACGCTGATCCTGCCGGTGCTGGTGCTGCGCTCGCTCGCTGCACCTGCCGTCGAAGAAGAGAAGGATTGAGCGTCATGACGTCGCGTCTCCTTCCCGTTTTCGTCTTCGCCACCCTGATGGCCGTCATTCCGTTTGTGCCGGGCGTTCCGCCATTCTGGATCGTGCTGCTCGACAATATAGGGCTCGCCGCGCTGGTCGCCATGGGCCTCGTGCTGCTCACCGGCGTCGGCGGCCTCACCTCGTTCGGCCAGGCCGCTTTCTGCGGCTTCGGCGCCTACACCACCGCCGTGCTGACCACGACCTATGGTCTGTCGCCATGGCTGACGCTGCCGCTGTCGCTGCTGGTCGCCGGCGCCGCTGCGGTGCTGCTCGGACTCATCACCATGCGGCTGTCCGGCCACTATCTGCCGCTCGGAACCATCGCCTGGGGCATCAGCCTGTTCTACCTGTTCGGCAAGCTCGAATTTCTGGGCCGCAATGACGGCATCTCGGGCATCCCGCCGCTGTCGATCGGCAGTTGGAAGATGCTCGATCCCGGCTCTATCTATTTCCCGATCTGGATTGCCGTCATTGCCTGCGCCGTCCTGTCGATGAACCTGCTCGACTCCCGCACCGGCCGCGCCATCCGCGCGCTGCGCCGTGGCCACGTCGCGGCCGAAGCCTTCGGTGTGCAGACGGCGCGGGCAAAGCTGCTGGTGTTCATCTATGCCGCCGTGCTTGCCGGCCTCTCGGGCTGGCTCTATGCGCATTTCCAGCGGGCGGCGAATCCGACCCCGTTCGGACCACATCTCGGCATCGAGTATCTGTTCATCGCCGTGGTCGGCGGCGCCGGCTATGTGTGGGGCGGCGTGCTCGGTGCGGCCGTGGTCATCATCCTCAAGGAAGTGCTGCAAAGCTATCTGCCGCTGATCTTCGGCGGCAGCGGCCAGCTCGAAACCATCGTGTTCGGCATTTTGCTGGTGGCGCTGCTGCAACTGGCGCCGACCGGCATGTGGCCGTGGCTGACCGCACTGCTGCCGCAAGGCGACAGCCGCAGACGACCGGCGCCTGCAGACGCCCTCCCCACCCGCGCCGAGAGCGCGCCGGCGGATGGGGTGTTGCTGCAGGTCGAGAACGCACGCAAACAGTTCGGCGGCGTGGTCGCCGTCAACAACGTCTCGTTCGCGGTGAAAAGCCGCGAGATCGTCGCCTTGATCGGCCCCAACGGCGCCGGCAAAAGCACCACCTTCAATCTGATCACCGGCGTGCTGCAGGCCACGGCCGGCAGCGTCACGGTGCGCGGCGAGAGCGTGTCCGGCGCGCCGCCGCAGGAGGTTGTCAAGCTCGGCGTCGCCCGCACCTTCCAGCATGTGAAGCTGGTGCCCGACATGACCGTGCTTGAAAACGTCGCCCTCGGCGCCCATCTGCGCGGCCGCGCGGGCGCCATCGCCAGCATGCTGCGGCTCGACCGTGCCGACGAAGCCCGACTGTTGGCAGAAGCGGCCAGGCAGATCGAGCGCGTCGGTCTCGGCGACCAGATGAATCAGCTGGCAGGCAGCCTGTCATTGGGCCAGCAGCGCATCGTCGAGATCGCCCGCGCGCTGTGCGTCGATCCGATGCTGCTGTTGCTGGATGAGCCGGCCGCCGGCCTGCGCCACATGGAGAAGCAGCAGCTCGCTGCATTGCTGCGCCAGCTGCGCGAAGGCGGCATGTCGGTGCTACTGGTCGAACACGACATGGGCTTCGTCATGAATCTCGCCGACCGCATCGTGGTGCTCGATTTCGGCACCAAGATCGCGGAGGGCACGCCTGCCGAGATCAAGACCAATGCCGACGTGATCAAAGCCTATCTCGGAGCCGCCGCATGAGTTCTCAAACCGATGCGCTGCTGCAAGTCGCCGACGCCCATGTCGCCTATGGCAAGGTGGAGGCCGTCCGTGCGGTCAATCTCGAAGTCCGCGACGGCGAGATCGTCACCATCATCGGCGCCAATGGCGCCGGCAAGACGACGCTGCTGAACGCCGCCATGGGCATTTTTCCGCTGAAGGGCAGCGTACGCTTCGCCGGCAAGGAAATTTCCAAGCTCGACATCGAAGATCGCGTCGCCGCCGGCCTCAGCCTGGTGCCGGAGCATCGCGAGCTGTTCGCCACGATGAATGTAGAGGACAACCTGTTACTCGGCGCCTTCCGCATCGACAAGGCGACCGCCGCGCGGTCCTTCGAGCATGTCTACACGCTGTTCCCGCGCCTCAAGGAACGCCGTAAACAACTCGCCGGCACGCTATCCGGTGGCGAGCAGCAGATGCTTGCCATGGGCCGCGCGCTAATGGGTGCGCCGAAACTGCTGATGCTCGACGAACCGAGCCTCGGCCTCGCACCGATCATCGTCGCCGATATCTTTCGTATCGTCGGCGAACTGAAAGCCGCCGGCGTCGCCGTGCTGCTGGTGGAGCAGAATGCCCAAGCGGCGCTGAAGATCGCCGACCGCGCCTATGTTATGGAGCTCGGCGAGTTCGTGCTCGACGGCAAAGCCAGCGACATCGCCAGCAACCAGCGCGTAGTGGCGAGCTATCTCGGCTTCCAGCACGAAAGCGACAGCGGGATCTAGCGCGCGGCGTTGTTACATGAACTCCGTCATGGCCGGGACAAGCCCGGCCATGACGTTGTGAGAGCAGCGCTTAGGCCCAAACAAAAAGCCGGCCCTCTTTCGAAGGCCGGCTTTCGTCCGCCCGCTCCGCTTACTTCGCCGGAACGTATTTGCCGTCCTTCACCGTCAACAGGATCCGCGAACGATCATCGACGCCGTTGCGGTCGGTTTCGGTGTAGTTGTAGACACCCTGGCTCGCCGGGATTTCGCGCTCGCTGGTCAGCGCCTGGCGGATCGCTTCGCGGAATTCGGGCGTGCCGGGCTTGGCGGTCTTCAATGCCGTCGGCACGACGCGCTTCAGCACTTCGAACACATCGTAGGAATGCCCCGCGAACTGGCTGCGGCTGTCGGCGCCGTACTTGGCTTCATAGGCAGTGTTCAGAGCCAGGCCGGGCTTCTTGGTCAGCGCCGAATCCGGCTGGCCTTCCGGGTTCATCACCGGACCGGCCGCCATCAGCACGCCTTCGGCAGCCTTACCGGCAATACGGATGAAGTCCGATGAGGCAGCGCCGTGGGTCTGATAGATCAGCCCCTTATAGCCGCGGTCGCGCAATTCGGACTGCGGCATGCCCGCGCCGGTGCCGGCGGCACCGATCAGGATTGCGTCGGGCGCCGATGCGATCAGTTTGAGCGCTTGGCCGGTAATCGACGTGTCCGGACGGGCAAAACGCTCGTCGGTGACGATCTTCATGCCCATCGGGCCGGTCTGGCTCTTGAGGTCGTTGAACCAGAGATCGCCATAGCTGTCGGAATAGCCGATGTAGCCGATGGTCTTCACGCCATGGGCCTTCATGTGGTCGTACATGATCTTGCCGACAATCTCGACCGGCTGCGGCATGTCCACCGACCACTTGACCCGGGCGGGGGTGAACGGCATCGGCGACAGGCTGAAATGCGGGATACCGGCTTCGTTGGCGACCGCCGAGATGGCGATGGACGGCGGTACGATCGACGAGCCGACAACGATGTCGGCCTTGGATTCCGACACGAAGCGGCGGGCATTGGTGGTGGCCGTGGTCGGGTCGCCACCGTCATCGAGCACGATCAGTTTCAGGGGCACGCCACCGATCTCTTTCGGCACGAATTCCAGCGCATTGCGCGCGGGCACGCCGAGGGCGGCGGCGGGGCCGGTGGTCGACAGGCTGACGCCGATGGTGATTTCGGGGCTTTGGGCTTCCGCCGGGGAAGCCACGGCCAGCGCGGCGGCAACGGCCGCGATCGCCAGATGAAGCTTGGACATGATTCGACTCTCTTGGATGGACGGGAACGCAGCGGCCGCGGCGGCACGTCAGGGCCAGCCAACCGCACGCAAGTGGCGATTGCGCGAGAACGCGCACGGCAAAACGCCGGCCTTCGGGTGAAGGCCGGCGTTGGTTAGCCAATATTGCGCTGCAGGGAAAGCAGCTTTGCGCCGGACGGAAGTAGGGTGGGCAAAGCGAAGCGTGCCCACTACCGGTGCCTGAGAAGCAGATGGTGGGCACGGCGCAAGAGCGCCTTTGCCCACCCTGCAGTTCTTACTGCGCCAGCACGTATTTGCCGTCCTTGACGGTCAGCAGGATGCGCGAACGCTCGTCCAGACCGTAGCGATCCTTTTCGGTGAAGTTGTAGACGCCCTGGGTCGCCGGGATTTCACGCTCGGTGAGCAGCGCCTGACGGATCGCTTCGCGGAACTCGGGGGTGCCGGGCTTGGCAGTCTTGAGAGCCGTCGGGATGACGCGCTTGAGAATCTCGAAGGCGTCGTAGGAATGGCCGGCAAACTGGCTGCGGCTGTTCGGGCCATATTTGGCTTCATAGGCCGCATTGAGCGTCATGCCGGGCTTCTTGGTCAGCGCCGTATCGGGCTGGCCTTCTGGATACATCACCGGACCGGACGCCATCAGCACACCCTCGGCAGCCTTGCCGGCGATGCGGATGAAGTCCATCGATGCTGCACCGTGGGTCTGGTAGATCAGGCCCTTATAACCCTTGTCCCGCAGTTCGGTCTGCGGCAGTGCTGCGGCGGTGCCCGACGCGCCGACCAGGATGGCGTCAGGATTGGCCGCGATCAACTTCAACACCTGGCCGGTGACCGACGTATCGGGCCGGGCAAAACGCTCTTCTCCTACGATGTTGATGCCCATCGGCACGGCCTGGGTCTTGAGATCGTTGAACCACAGATCGCCGTAACTATCGGAATAACCGATATAGCCGATGGTCTTGATGCCCTTGGACTTCATGTGGTCATACATCACCTTGCCGACGATCGGCACCGGCTGCGGCATGGCCACGGACCACTTGGCACGTTCCGGCGTGATCGGCAGCGGCGACAGCGCGAAATGCGGCACGCCCGCTTCATTTGCCACGTTGGACACCGCGATGCTGGTCGGCGTCACCGCCGATCCCATGATGATGTCGGCCTTGGATTCCGTCATGAAGCGACGCGCATTGGTGGTCGCCGTAGTCGGATCGCCGCCATCGTCGAGCACGATGATCTTGAGCGGCACGCCGCCGATTTCCTTCGGCACGAATTCCAGGGCGTTGCGCTCGGGAATGCCGAGGGCTGCCGCCGGGCCAGTGGTGGAGGTGGTGATGCCGATGGTGATGTCCGGCGTCTGGGCATGGCCCGGCGCGGAAACTGCCAGCGACGCAGCCACCGCCACGATCGCCAATTGAAGCTTGGTCATTGGTCTCTCCCTCAAGGTTCCTTTGTTATCGACAGCTAAACAAAGTCCGGCCGTTCTTTCAGCCCCTTCTTTAGGTCAGTGCCGCCGTAGCGGTAAAGCACTATCGCCAGGCTGCGTGGTCGCAGCCCTCGACGCCGACGCCATCCTTGCGCGACGCCAAGCCTTGGTGCAGCTGCGAACTACGCATCCATCAGGAGACGGCGATCACGCCGACCTGCGCCGCCCCCGCATAGAGATCGTCGATCAGCGCCTCCCGATGCTCCAGCACGGCGCGCTGGTTCACCGAGCCCTTGTCGGTCACCTCGCCGCGGTCGATCGACAGCGGCGTATCGAGCAGCACCGCCTTGGCGATCCGCGTCGATGAACCGGTGGCACCAGCCATGAAGCGCGCCAGCCGCTCGCGGAATGCGTCGCGGACTCGCGGGTCGTGGGCGGCCGCTGCGAGGTCTCCCGCCGGCAGATCGGGATTGATGACACGGCAGCCATCAAGATCGAGGATCACCAAGGCTGCGAGTTCGTCACGATTGATGCCGGCGATGACGACGTCGCGCACCAACGGCGCACAGGCGCCGACGAAGCGCGCGCGCAGCGGACCGACGCTGACCCAGGTGCCGCTGCCCAGCTTGAAGTCCTCGGAGATCCGGCCATCGAAATCGAAACCGGCCGAGAGATCGTCGGGATCGACCGCTTTCAGCGCGTCGCCGAAAATGTAGTAGCCCTCGTCGTCGAACGCCTTGGCGGTGAGCTCGGGCTGCCGCCAGTACCCCGGCGTGACGTTGGGGCCCTTGGCGCGCACTTCCATCTTGCCGTTGTTCGGCACCAGCTTGGCATCATTGCCGGGCACGGGCAGCCCGACATGACCGGACCGACTGGTCAACGGCGTCACGCACATGAAGAACGGCGATGTCTCTGTCGCGCCAAGCCCGGTGAGCATCGGCACGCGCTTGCCCGTGGTCTGCACCGACAATTCGTCGAGGCTGCCCCAGACATAAGGCGACAACGCCGCACCGGAGAAGAACATCGCATGCAGTCGCGCAAAGAATTTTTCGCGCAGTTCGGCATCCTCGCGCAGATAGGGCAGCAACGACTCGTAGCCCTTCGGCACGTTGAAATACACCGTCGGTGAAATTTCACGCAGGTTGCGGATGGTCTCCGCGATTCCCGCGGGCGTCGGCTTGCCCTTGTCGAGATACATCGAACCGCCGTTGAACAGCGTCAGCCCGATATTGTGATTGCCGCCGAATGTATGATTCCACGGCAGCCAGTCGATGATCACCGGTGGCTCGTCTTTCAGGAAGGCCAGCGTATCACGCAGCATGATCTGGTTGGCGCACATCATGCGCTGGGTGTTGATCACCGCCTTCGGATTGCCGGTCGATCCCGACGTCAGCAGGAATTTCGCGATCGTATCCGGGCCGATGGCCTGATGGGCTGCATCCAGACCGTCGGCTTCGGCCGTCGCCAGCAATTCGGACAGCCGCGTCGCCTGGCGATCTGGGAGCGCGCCGTTCGAAACCACGACCTCGACGTCAGCCGGCACGTTCAGGCGGATCGCATCCGCAAACGCGTCGCCGTCATCGACGAAGACGAGGCCCGGCGTCAGCAGCTTCATCAGATATTTCAGCTTGCCGTAATCCTTCGACACCAGCGAATAGGCCGGCGATACCGGGGCGAACGGAATGCCCGCATAAAGCGCACCGAAGGCCACCAATGCATGATCGACGGAATTGCCCGACAGGATGACGATCGGGCGATCAGGCGAAAGGTCGCGCGCCAGCAGCGCCGATGCGATCCGACGCGTCGCGTCCAGCATTTGCGTGTAAGTGAGTTCGCGCCAGCCATCATCGTCGCCGCGCTCGGCGATGAACACGCGATCCGGCGCCTCCTCGGCGAAGCGATGCAGATAATCGGTGAGGCGGGTCGGATAATCCCCGATCGCATTGGTCGGTCGCAGATAGATGGTACCGTCGTCGCGACGATCCACGGTGACGGCCGGATCGCTATAGGAGATCGGACGCAGCGGATGTCCGGCCGCGCCTCCCGACTGGTCGCTCGTCTTCGCCACTGCAGACATCGTTGTGCCGTTCCCTGTGTATGTCCGTCCCGCTGTTCTTGTTCTTGGTATCTTATGTGAGCAGCAGTCAGTCCGATTTCACCTTGCCGACTTTCTTCTCCAGAAAATCGCGGATCCGGTTTTTCGCCTCCTGATCGCTCTGCGCCACCGAGGCCATCAGCGATTCCAGCATCAAGCCGGTCTGTGGGCTGGCTTCGGCGATCAACGGCAGCGCCTGCAGCACGGCGAAATTGGTCAGCGGCGCATTTTGCGCCACGCGCTCGGCGAGCTCGAGCGCCTTGGCAAGGGCGCCCTCGGCCTCGGTGAGATATTGCGAGAAGCCGAGCGTGACGCCCTCCTCCGCCTTGTAGACCCGGCCGGTGAGCATCATGTCGGCCATCCGGTGCACGCCGATCAGGCGCGGCAGCCGCATCGAGGCGCCACCGCCAACGAAGATGCCGCGGCTTCCTTCCGGCAGCGCGTAATAAACCGACGGATCGGCCACGCGGATATGCGCGGCGCAGGCGAGTTCGAGCCCGCCCCCGATCACCGCCCCCTGCAGCGCTGCGATGACGGGTACGCGCGCCTGCTGGATCAGATCGAATACCCGGTGCCACATCCGAGAATGCATCAAGCCGGCGGTCGCATCGCGCTCCTTCAGCTCGGACAGATCGAGCCCGGCCGAGAAATGCCCGCCCAGGCCATGAATCACGACAGCGCCGACCTCCTCGGGCAACGCACGGAAAACCTGCTCGATCTCGAGGATGATCCCGTCATTAAGCGCATTGCGCTTGGCGGGGCGGTTCAGCCCAACCAGCAGCACCCGGCCACGGGTTTCGGTCTGGAGCAGGGAGGCAGCTTGGGTCATTGGCACCGGTTAAGTCTCAGAGAGAATAATTATGTATTATAACGGATTTGGCGCGAGTCAACTGAGATGGCTGCGCTACGCCCGTGTGTCCCGTCGTTGCGAGGGGCGAAGCGATCCATTGTTTGCTTGTGGTCTTCAGGATCGCTTCGCTACGCTCGCGATGACGGTGGAGAGGACCGGGTCGGGTCTTACCTGATCGCCACCGGATTGATCATGCTCTGCACGCCACCCTTAAAG
>JAPLPC010000437.1 GCA_026400425.1 Hyphomicrobiales bacterium
AGCAGGTTGGTCTGTCCGGCGATGGTGTTGATTAGCTCGACCACGTCGCCGATACGCGCCGCCGCGACTGCGAGCGCGCCGACTTGCTCGTTGGTGTTGTTGGCCTGCGCCACGGCTTCGCTGGCGATGCGGGCCGCGCCCTGGACCTGGCGGCTGATCTCCGTCACCGACGACGACAGCTCTTCGGTCGCGGCGGCGACGGACTGCACATTGGTTGCCGCTTCTTCCGATGCGCCGGCTACGGCGGTGGCACGAAGCTGCGAGTGGTCAGACGTCGCCGTCAGCGTTCCCGCGGAGGTCTCCAGCTCGGTCGATGCGGAGGACACCGTTTCCACGATCTGGCCGACTGCGCCCTCGAACGCGTCCGCGAGTTTCATCATGTCGGCTTTGCGCTGGTCGGCCGAGCGCGCTTCCATGGCGGTCTGCTCCGCTTTCATGCGCTCGACCTCCAGCCCGTTGGCCTTGAACACCGCGAGCGCGGCAATGATCTCGCCGATCTCGTCGCGCCGCGTCGTCGCGGGGATGTCGGCCGTGAGATCGCCCTTTGCGAGGGCGTTCATGGCGGCAATGCTCGCCTTGAGCGGCCGTACGATGGAGGCGCGCGTGACGAAATAGCTCAGCACGATGGCCAGCAACATTACGCCGACCGTCGCATAGACGATGGTCCACAACGTGTCGCGAGCCGTCTCGAGAAAATCGACCTTCTTGATGCCGACATAAAGGATGCCGATGACGTTGCGATTGGCATCGAAGATCGGATCATAAACGGTCATATAGGGTTCGCCCAGAATCGCGACTTCACCGCGAAACGCGGTCTTGCGATCGAACACGGCCTCATAAGCCGGGCCCTTGGCGAGCTGAGTGCCGATGGCCCGCGTACCGTCCGGCTTCATCACATTCGTCGAAATGCGGGTGTCGTTCATGAAAATGGTCGCGGTGCCGCCAACCAGTCTTTTGATCTTGTCGACGGCGTCGAAGCTGCCGTTCAGCGACTTTCCATTGGCGAGCAGCTTGCCATCGGCGACGCTGTATGTGTCACCACTCTCGCGCAGCACGTCCCAGGCGACACGCATATTGGTTTCGACGCGCTCTGTCGCGGATCGGATCGCTCCCTGTTCGAGCACATATTTGGCGACGAGCGTGATGCAAACGCCGAGGGCAAGAATGCCCGCGACCGACATCAGGATGATGCGCGGACCGAGCCCAAGACCTCGACGCGCCGGTGCAGACCTGGAAGTGGACGATGACATTGCAGTCTCCTGTCACGCTTTGCCCTCGGGCTTGCGCTGGCTGGTGACCGGCCCGACCTCTATGCGCTGCATGAGCGGACGGCAGTTCCGGCGGTGATATGAATTGCGTTCTCAATGACGCTCATTCTACCGGAAGGAATTACCGGATCCGTTAACGTGCGGTGGTGGAATGCCGTATCCTATTGGAAAATAAGGATTTATAGGTTATATGATACCGGATACTGGAAATCCTCATGCGCTCATTCGACACATCATGGCTGTCGCCGACGGCCCATCCGCTACGGGATCACGCGCCACCGCTCGGCGGCGTCGCCTTAACCACGAGCTTGCTCATCATCATTCTCTCGCGGTGACTCGTTCGTGCCCGCTGCGATCGAAAGTAAAAATGCCAAACCATGGTGACGAGCGCGCCACTGATCTTCGGTGTCGTTATGGCATCGGTGACCACTCAGCCGGTCACTCATCGGAGCCGCTGCCATCATCACGCCGCCGCAGTCATTCATCGCGCTGGCTACGAGTTCGTCGTGTCGCGTGTCGTAACGGCCTCGCGTCGTGACGACAAAATTGCGTTAGCACGATGCGGGAGCTAGCTGTTCGACTGGTCAGAACGCAACTGACGATCAGAATCGTACTTTGCTCTTCCTCGCTTAGACATGCTTCGCTAGATTGCCGCGCGATAAAGGCGGCCAGCAAGGTCGTCGTCAGGAGAGGAAGAGAATGATCGGATCTCGAGTGTTTGGCCGGGCCATGCGCGCCACGATGAGCGGTGCATTGATGAGCACAGCAGTGATGAGCACAGCGACCGGCGCGATGGCCCAGTCCGCGGGCTATCCCAACAAACCCATTACGCTTGTTCTGCCCTTCGCCGCCGGCAGCGGGACGGACACCACGACGCGCCTGATCGCCAAGGAGCTCGGCACCGCGCTGAACGCGACGACCGTGATCGAGAACAAAGCCGGGGCCAACGGCTCGATTGCTGCCAGCTATGTCGCCCGCGCGCCCGCCGATGGCTACACGCTGTTCGTCACAACGAACACGACACACTCCGCCAATCCGTATCTGCTTAAGGTCATGAATTACGATCCGGTCAAGGATTTCACGCCGATCGCACGCACCGGCGACCTGCCCTTCATGCTGGTGATCAATCCAGAGATTCCCGCAAATTCTGTCGAGGAACTGATCGCGCTGGTGAAGAAAGAGCCCGGCAAATACACCTATGCCAGCGGCAGTTCGTCGGCGATCGTCTCCGGTGCCACATTTGCACGGCTCGCCGGCATCGACATGCTGCATGTGCCCTACAAGAGCTCACCCCCCGCCATGACCGACGTCATCGCCGGCCGCGTCAGCATGATGTTCACCGACGTGCCGACCGGTCTGCCCCATGTCAACGCGAAGTCCCTCAAGGCACTCGCCGTGACGACCAAGTATCGCTCCAAGATCATGCCCGATCTGCCGACGATGGACGAAGCCGGGGTGAAGGGATTCGACGTCACCTCATGGCAGGGTTATTTCGGCCCGGCCAATCTTCCAAAGGACGTCGTCGTCAAGCTCAATGGGGCGATCCGCCAGGTCGTCGAGCGTCCGGATATCCAGAAGGAGCTCGCCGGCCGCGGCATGGAAGCGTTCTCCGGCACGCCGGAGGAATTCGATGCGTTCGTCAAACAGCAGCTTGTTGTGTGGAAGAAGCTCGTCGAAGAAGCTGGCATCGAGAAACAGTAGCATTGGCATCCCCGCCCGCAGCGGGGCCTTATCTACCAGATGAACGGCGACAGCATGCCGCAGGGTTTCGGCATGCTGTCATCGTCTCTTCATGGAACTGTCAGGGCAGCGTAACGGTCGCTGTTCAGAACACCGCGCATGGTCACCCTCAGGAGACAATCCATGCGCAGCACTTTGCTCGGCACGTTCGCTACTCTCGCCATGCTCTCTTCCGCCGCTTTCGCGCAGTCGGAAGGGGAATTCCCCGTCAAGCTCGCCGGCCATGCCGTGCTGCCGGCCCAGTCGAGCATCGAGGCGCCCGCCGATGCGCCGGCTGATCTGAAGACCTCCGGAAAATACACCACCGGCAAGCGCATCGAAAAGCTCGGCAGCGTGATGGGCAAATCCAAGGAGCGCGAGACCGGCATCGCGCTGCCCATGCAGGGCCAGCCACTGCAGGGCCATTCCGGCATCAAGACCATGCCCGACGGTTCGTTCTGGGTGTTGACAGATAACGGCGCCGGCTCACGCGCCAATTCGCCCGATTACATGATCTATCTCAACCGTCACAAGATCGACTGGAAGAGCGGCAAGATCGAAAAGCAGGAAACCGTGTTCCTGCATGATCCCGACAAGAAGGTGCCGTTCCGCATCGTCCACGAAGACACCGCGAAGCGCTACCTGACCGGCGCCGACGTCGATACCGAAGGTTTCCAGATCGTCGGTGACCATTTCTGGATCGGCGAGGAATTCGGCCCCTATATCATCAAGGCCGACAAAACGGGTAAAGTGCTCGACGTGTTCGAGACCATGGCCGACGGCAAGCCGGTTCGCTCGCCCGACCATTGGCAGGTGGCGACGCCAGGCGCGCCAGGCGCCAGCTACACCAACGTGAACCTCAAGCGTTCGAAGGGCTATGAAGGCTTTGCCGCCTCGAAGGACGGCAAGTTCCTGTATGGCCTGCTCGAAGGCCCGCTCTGGGACGCCGAGAAGAAGGAATGGGAAAAGATCGACGGCAAGGAGTCCGCGCGCATCCTCGAATTCGACGTGGCCGCGCAGAAGTTCACCGGGCGTTTCTGGTACTATGTGTTCGAGACCAATGGCAATGCCATCGGCGACTTCAACATGATCACCGCCGACAGTGGCCTGATCATCGAGCGTGACGACGGCGAAGGCACCAAGGACAAGGCCTGCGCCGACGGCAAGCGCGGCACCGACTGTTTCCCCGATTTGCCGAAGCTCAAGCGCGTCTACAAGATCGAGATGAATGACGGCAATGTCGGCAAACCGGTCCGCAAGATCGGATACATCGATCTGATGAAGATCCAGGACCCGAACAAGCTGGCCCGCAAGCCGCTCAATGACGGCGCCCTGGCCTTCCCGTTCTTCACCATCGAGAATGTCGATCAGGTCGATGCCACGCATATCATCGTCGGCAACGACAACAACCTGCCGTTCTCGTCCAGCCGCGATCCGAACAAAGCCGACGACAACGAGTTCGTTCTGCTCGAAGTCGCAGACTTCCTGAAGGCGAAGTAATCGTCGGGCACCGTTGACAAAAAAAGCCCTCCAGCAATGGAGGGCTTTTTCCTTGTTCTTCAGGCGGGAAGACGCATCCGCTTGTCAGACATAACGATCTTAGGCGGCCCGCACCTTGGCAAGAAAATCATCGACCGCGGTGCGCAGCAGGCTCGATTGCCCCTCGAGATCCCTGGCGTTCGAGAGCACCTGAGACGCCGCCGAACCGGTCGCCTCGGCCGCACTGCTGACGCCCCCGATGTGGCTACTGATTTCGTTGGCGCCGGTCGAGACAGACTGAATGTTGCGCGCGATCTCCTGCGTTGCCGCGCCCTGCTGCTCGACCGCCTCTGAAATGGTTGTGGTGATCTGGCTCATCTGCGCGATAGTGCCGGTGATGGCCCCGATCGACGCGACCGCCTCGCTGGTCGAGGCTTGCATGGCCGCTACCTGCGCCGAGATTTCTTCGGTGGCCTTGGCGGTCTGGCTTGCCAACGCCTTCACT
>JAPLPC010000192.1 GCA_026400425.1 Hyphomicrobiales bacterium
GCGTGCGGATTTTCGACCGCATCACCAGGTAGTCTAGCGCGGGCCGCGCCAAGCGCGAGGCCGATGTGGCGGGAATCAATGGCCGTCACGGTGTGGCCTTGCAAAGGATGGACAATCAGAGTCTAGCTGCCTCGCGTCGCCGCCCTGCTTATGCCGCACGGGTCAGCGATGCGTTGCAGCAATGCAATTCCAGCAAGAAGCGAGAGCACCATGACGGAAGTTACCTATAAGATCGTCGAACATGACGGCGGCTGGGCCTATTAAGTCGGCGCTGTGTTCTCCGAGCCCTATCCCACCCGGCAGGGCGCCCTCGCCGCTGCCCGGCGCGCTGCCGTCGAACAGCGCACACCCGGCCGCACCGAGGTGATTTCCTACGAGGACGAAAACGGCCAGTGGCACGAGGAGACCGCGCCCGGCAACGACCGTCCGACCACCACCATCATCGATCAGTCGTGACGCCTGTGGCGGCCGCAACGCCGCCGGCATTCGCCGCGTTCTATGCGGCAGCGGGGGTGGCGCATCTCCTGGTGCCGGAGAAGCTGCTGCTGATCACCCCGTCATGGGTGCCGTTTCCGCGCGAGGTGATCCTCGCCACCGGCGTGTTCGAGATCGCCGCTGCGATCGCATTGCTGTCGCCCACACGCCTGCGATGGTGGGCCGGCATCGCGCTGGCGCTCTACGCACTGTGCGTCTGGCCAGCCAATTTCAAACACGCCATCGACGGCATCGAGATGCCCGTCATCGGCAATAGCTGGTGGTATCACGGACCACGCCTGGCCCTGCAGCCCGTGATCATCTGGGGCGCCTTGTTTTGCAGCGGAGTGATCGACTGGCCGTGGCGTCCATCGCGCCGCGTTGCGAGTTGATCACGAGGCGGTCGGCCCCGTCGCCATGTTTCTTGTAGCCTGGTCAACCATTGCGGCGTTGCCAGACCGACCATGCGTGTTAGTTTTGCACTGCAATGTTCGGGAGATTCGACGTGACCGATGTGACCGCCGGACGGCTACGTGAAACTTACCCCACCCCTCACCCGCGCGTGGTCGCCAAGGCGCGCCCGACCCTCGATCAGCATTCGAGCAAGTTCATCTCGCTATCGCCGTTCTGCGTGCTGGCCTCGTCAGGCCCGGACGGCACCGTCGATGCATCGCCGCGCGGCGGAGGCGTCGGCTTCGTGCAGGTCGCCTCCCCCACCGAATTGCGGCTACCGGACCGGCCCGGCAACAACCGCGTCGATACGTTTCACAACGTGCTGAACGGCAGCGGCCACGTGCAGCTGATCTTCTTCGTCCCCGGCATCGACGACACCCTGCGCGTCAGCGGCATCGCGAAACTGTCGCAGGATCCGCAACTGATGGCGACGATGGAAGAGTTCGGCAAGCCGCCCCGCGCCGTGCTCTGCATCACCGTGACCGAAGCCTATTTCCATTGCGGCAAGGCATTGATGCGCTCGAATCTGTGGTCGCCCAAGGTGCAGGTCAAACGCGACGTGATGCCGTCCATCTCGGAGATCGTGTTCGACCAGATCAAAGCCGACACCAGCCCCAATGGCGACACGCCGATGACCCAGAGCGAAGTCGAAGTCGCCTACCGGAAGGTTCTGTAATCGGCCTCGCTCGAGCCCTCGCCTATCGCAAAATCGCCACAACCAGTATTGCAAAACGCATTCTTAGGTTGCATTATGACTGCGATAAGGGAGCGCGTGTGAGTGAAGGGCGTCGCGTTGATGTTGATTGCCGGCGCCGCCCTGAGTGGGTGCGCTCGCGATCCATTCGTCACCGAGCGGGACGAAACGCGAGTCCGCGACTGGTGGATTGCGCATCAGCTCGATCGGGTGAGTGGCGCCGAATTGCCGAGCGCTTTCGTCTATGCGCAGGCCTCGAACAGCAATGTCGAATATCCGCGTGTGTCTTCGCTGCTTCTGACATGCCTCGAGCGCAAGATGCCGCTGGTTCGCTTCGCCTTCGATTTCAGGATCGGGACCCGCGCGAACACGGTCATGGGCTATCGGTTCGACGATCTTCCCGGCCATGAGGGGGTCGAGGTGCGGGTGCTGCGCAACAACCGGGTCATCGTCATCGAAGACCGTGATGCCATCGCCACTTTCGTCGCCGAGCTCGAAAAGGCGCAGACGCTGTATGTGCGGGTGAGGTCGATCGACGGCGGCCGCACTGCCGTCGAATATCCCGTCGCCGGCGCATGGACGGCGATCCGGGCGGCCTTCGCCAATTGCGATATGCCGGCGCCCGTCCCGGTCGATCCGGCTCGGGCGAAATTGCCCGGCATCTATTGAAGACGCCGGGCCACGTCAGGCGCGCAGAAGACGCTCAGTGCTCGCCTTCGAGACCGCCCATGTGCTTCTGGGTGTACAGTTCGATGCCGATCCGCTCGATCAGGTCGAGCTGTGTTTCGAGGAAATCGATGTGACCTTCCTCGTCCTTCATCAGGGCTTCGAACAGGTCCTTCGAGACGTAGTCACCGACGCTGCGGCAGTAGGTGGCCGCTTCCTGATACAGCGTGCGCGCGCCGATTTCGGCGGCCAGATCGCACTCGATGATCTCCTTGACGTTCTGGCCGATCTTCAACGGATCCAGCACCTGCATGTTCGGGAAGCCATCCAGGAACAGGATACGGTCGGTGAAGCGGTCGGCATGGACCATCTCTTCAATCGACTCCTTGCGCCACATCTTGGCCATGTCGAGCAGGCCCCAATGGTTCAGCAAGCGGAAATGCAGCCAATATTGGCTGATGGCCGTCAGTTCGCTGCGCAGACCTTTGTTGAGGAAATCGATGACCTTTGGGTCGCCCTTCATGGCGTTCTCCTGATGCGGGGCCAAACCAAATTTGGCCCAAACCTGAATTTAGAATCCTTCTAAATCGGTTTTCGACGGAGAACNAGCGGTTTTGGACGGAGAACAACCCCTCTCGCACCGGCGACGGCGAGAAACCGGTGGGCAGCAAAAGTGGAACGGAATTTACGAGTTCAGGCGGCGACGCTCACTGCCGCGGGAGCGATCAGCTCGACCGGGGTGGAGATATCCGCGCCATTGCCAGCTGCGGCGGCCGTATGGGGGCAGCCCGAACAGCAGGACCGGGCACAAGCACCCAGCGCCTCATCCATGATCTTCTTGATGGTGCGGGCGCACCGTCCGCATTGGGCACTGCAGCCCAGGCAACCATAAACCTGTCCCGGCGTCCGCGGCGGCTGTGCGCTGGACACGGCCTTGCGGATGTCATGGTCGGTAAAAACGTTGCAGGAACAAACGATCATCAGCTGCGAGCACGCTTCGAGGTCAGGACAGTGTTTGGATATTGAAGCTGCAGCGCGGATGCAAAGCCAAAACACCCACCTTCAAGCTATTCCAAACTACTGACGAGCCTGCGAAAATCTGGAACGACTCTAAATAAACAGAGCTGCTCGCGAAGGCGGGAAGGATCGGCAGTCACGGGCGATCGGCCGGGGACGCCGATTGAACCT
>JAPLPC010000163.1 GCA_026400425.1 Hyphomicrobiales bacterium
CAATCGTGGCGGAGGTTGTCCGCGGCGCGCTTCCATTGGGCGACATTGTCGGCGATCAACCGGGTTGATTTCATGGCTGCCTGGCTCAACTGGGCATAGCCGGAGATCTCGCGCTGGACGCGCTGGCCTTCGGCATGCAGCAGATCGCGCAGGCTCTCCAATTCGCCGATCAGCTTTTCGATCTCGGCCAGCGAGGTGCCAGCAACGCGCTGGATCAGCGAGTTCACACTATTCACAGTGGCCTCGGTCGACGAATCCAGCGGAGCCGCAGCATCGGTCGCGGCCGTTGTTTCCGTAGCGCTGCCACCTGCACCGGGACGGCGCAGATAGGCGATGTCGTTGCGAACGAAGTCGCGGATCCCTGCTTCGACCTCCGATACGGCAGCGAGGTTGCTGTCTTCGGCGATGGCTTCGGTCTGCTCTGGGCGAGTCGAACTCATAGGGTTTCTCCTGATCGACGCATAACGCGCATTTGGGTGCTCGCGCGGCGCAACAATATTGTCATCTGCGCAGTCGATTCCGACATGATAGCGGCCAATCTGCGGCGATAGCCCGTTCATTGCGCGAAATTCGTCGGTAAAGTGTACACAAACTTAAATCACCAGCTGTGCTTAAACCCCGCGGTAAGGCTCTTGGCCGTCGCGCCGCTCGTGGTTTCGCTGACCGATCCCGAAATATTCACGCCGCCGAAAATCTTCTGCTCCGCGCCGAACTTGCGCAACCATTTGTCTTCGGTCGTGGCGAGCGACTGGCCGGCCAGAAAACTGGTGCCGGTCTCAGGTATGTTGAACCGCGCCAGCTGATCGGTTTCGTAGCTGCGCGTCGGGCGGCCATTGTAGCCGACGAGTGGAATGCTGCCCTGCTGGATCACATTGTAACCGCTCTGCAGCGTCAGCGAATATTGATTGCCGGCGATCGGGACTGCTTTGCTGATCGAGGTGCCGAGCTTGGTCTGATCTGCATAAGGATCGACGCGGGCTTCGATGGCGGTTTTGTCCCAGATCGAGCCCAAGCCCGGCGCCGTCATCGCGGCCCAGGCCGTGCCATTCGATGACGCTTCGGTGCCGTCGCCGAACCGGTTGCGATAGGTTTCCTGGACGCTGCGTGGATTGCCCTGGCGTGCGACAGTCATGTCGGCGCCGATGCGCGTATCCCAGAACGGCAGCAGCGACTGTTTGACGGACACTGCCGAGGCGCCGCTATTGTCGTTTGCGGTCCAGGACGACGCCGGCTTGCCAACGATCAGCGACGAGCGCTTCTCACGCAACGATCCTTTGGCCGTCGGCGAGTCATCGGTGGCCAGCGAACTCCAGTCGGGCTCCGAGCCATCCTTGGCTATGGTCGGAGACGTATCGACCGGCTCGATTTCGCCCGGCGGCGGGGCAAGATCATGGCTCTGATCGACATCATTGATGCCATGCCACGGATTTTGCGCCCAGGCAGAAACCGGCAGTGCGCTTGCGTACAACAAGGCTGCGGCAAGCAAACGATCGACGAATTTGGAATGTGCAGCCATGGAATGTGCAGCCATCTGACCCCGGCCCAGCAGATCGCGGTGATCGGCAGATCATACCATCTGCACCGGCGAAAGTATGGCGCTGCAGCATAAAGCCGACAAGCCGGGATCGATCAGGCGATCTTCGGCAGATGGATCGCGCGGCCGAGCGCCTGCTCGACGAGGTCAAACGTATCGACGACGACGCGCATGCTCACCAGCCGTCCAGCGCGGAACTGCGCAAATTGCGCGAGGCGCAGGCTGATCGGTCGGTTGGTGTCGAGCGCCGTCAGCGAGAAGCGGATCATCGCCGAGGCGGAATCCTCGGTGAGCAACACGTGCTCGCGTTCGTGACGATGCACGCGAACATTCTGTGCGATCTGCCGGCAGACATCGAGCACGGCAGCCTTGCCGTGACGTGCGCCGAGAAACGGAAACATGTCGATCGGGCCGAACACGGCCCAGTCGATATTGTCATCAATGATGGCGGCGAGTTCGTCGAACTGGTGTTCATCGATCGCGCAGTGAAATGCGCGCGACAATCGCCAGAGGCTATGCTCTGTCACTTTACTGAATCCGGAATATTTGAAATTGAGCTGGCCCGGAACAGCCGGGCGAGCAATCTAACATTTGAAGCTTAAAGTAATATAATTAGTTGTGCGTTGCAACTTAAATTTTGCGACGCGCAATTTGTGTTGGCGACTATCAGCGGAAGTCCCGATTCAGTCTCGGGAAGGGGAGGCAGTCATCCCAGCGAGGATGGCCCCGGCGACCGCGCCGAGGAGAGCGCCGATGGGGGTGAAGGTGAAGAGGACCAGCATCGGGCTGTAGCCTTCGAAATTGCTGGTCTCGAACCAGGTCACCCATGCCACCCCGGCACCCAGGCCGATCGCGCCGCCTCCGACCAGTCCGACAACAAGACCCAACAGGATCATTAAGGCGATTTTCATGTCGTCCCCCGACCATAGCCATGGGTCGCGCCATGCGGCCGAAGGTTCAATCACTTTCCGACTACAACTTGAGCGCACCGTCATGCGCGCCGAGGATCGCAATCGGGCGTGCGGTTTCTATATAGACCCGATGACCTCCCAATCCGTGATCTCCGCCAGGCTGCGCCGCGCGCCGCCGATCCTCGTCTGCAAAAAATGCCTCGGTCGCATCGATGACGGTAAGCAGCTGCGCAAGGCGCTCAAGTCCGACTCCAAAACCCGCAGTGGTACACAGAACGTCAAGCCGCCGCGCGTAGTGATGACGAGTTGCCTCGGCATCTGTCCCAAGCGTGCGGTCGTCGTCGCCAGTGCCGCGACGTTGCAGGATGGCAGATATCTGCTGCTGTCGGATGCCGAGGCGAGCGCGCAGGCCATCGAGACACTGATGCCGGATAGCGAGCGCTGACGAAGCCAGTTGCGTCGTCGTGCTTCGTCGCCCGCTGCAATGACGGTGGCCGCTACGCCGCCGTCTTGCTCAGCTCCTGATCCAGCGGCACGCTTTCCATCTCTTCGCCGAACGCGATCGGATGCGCCATCGCCGCATGCAGCTTGTCGGCGTCGAGTTCGCCTTCCCAGCGGCTGATGACGATGGTGGCCACGCCATTGCCGATCAGATTGGTCAGCGCGCGGCACTCGCTCATGAACTTGTCGATGCCGACGATGATCGCAAGGGACGTGATCGGAATATCGGGGATAATCGACAGCGTCGCGGCCAATGTCACGAAGCCCGCACTGGTCACGCCCGATGCGCCCTTCGAGGTCAGCATCGCGACGCCCAGCACCGCCGCCATCTGACCATAGGAGAGATGCGTATTGGTCGCCTGCGCCAGGAACAGCGTGGCCAGCGTCATGTAGATATTGGTGCCGTCGAGGTTGAAGCTGTAGCCGGTCGGGATCACCAGGCCGACCACGGGCTTGGATGCGCCGAGTGCTTCCATCTTGGTGATCATGCGCGGCAGCACGGTCTCCGA
>JAPLPC010000512.1 GCA_026400425.1 Hyphomicrobiales bacterium
ATGCCGAGCACGCGCTCGATGGCCTCGCGCGGCAAGCCGCCCGGCCGCAGCAACACCGGCTGTTCGAAACAACCGATGATGGTCGATTCCAGCCCGACCGCGACAGCTCCGCCATTGACGATCAGATCGATGCGGCCGTCCAGATCGGCCTTCACATGGGCGGCAACGGTCGGCGACACATGGCCGGACAGATTGGCCGAAGGGGCCACCACGGCGCCGCCAAAGGCCCGCAGCAGCGCCTGCGCGACGGGATGATCGGGCACCCGGATCGCCACCGTATCCAGCCCGGCGGTGGCGAGATCGGAAATCGGGGCGTTGTCGGCCCTGGGCAGCACCAGCGTCAGCGGCCCCGGCCAGAACGCCGTGGCCAGCGCCAGCGCGCGCGCATCGAAGCGGGCGATCCGCCGGGCGGCGTCGAGATCGGCCACATGCGCAATCAGCGGGTTGAAGCTGGGCCTGCCCTTGGCCGTGTAGATGGCGGCCACAGCCCGCGGATTGCCGGCATCGGCGCCGAGCCCGTACACCGTCTCGGTGGGGAACGCGACCAACCCGCCCGCGCGCAGGCAATCCGCCGCCTCCGCTATGGCGGCAGCGCCGATGATCCGGGTGGTGAGGGCCGTGTGCATGACGGGTTCATAATAAAAATGTCGCCCGCTTGATACAGGCCTTCTTGCGGTCAGCGAAACCCGTCGCTATACAGCCGGCTCTTGTCGGAGTGTGGCTCAGCCCGGTAGAGCACTGCGTTCGGGACGCAGGGGTCGCAGGTTCGAATCCTGCCACTCCGACCATGATTTTTTGAAGTTTTCCGGGATTTGGACGGGTTTCGATGAGGCCGACCAGAGGTCAGCCACAGAAACCCGGCTTTTGGAGCCTCGCTGCATGAGCAAGATTGCCGCTCGGGCCTGAAATGCAAGATGTCGTAGAGTCCCACGGTGTCCGCATCCTTGATGCGTAGCGGTCGCAGCAAACAACGGCTCAGTTGGATGGAAGCGCTCGATTGGCGCTTTCGATCTGGGCGGCTACCGACAAAGCTTGCTCGGCCGCGACAGGTCGAGAGAACACGTATCCCTGTACGGCATCGCAATCGAATTCGGCCAGCAGATCCAGCTCTGCAGTCAGTTCGGCTCCCTCGGCGACGACCGTCATTCCCAGTCCGTGCGATAGGGCGATGATGCCGCCGAGTAGTTTTCTCTTCTCCGGCACCGTCGAGATGCCGTCCACGAAAGTGCGGTCGATCTTGAGGCTGTTGAAGGGGAGGCGCGTCAAATATCCCAATGAAGAATAGCCCGAACCGAAATCGTCCAGCGCCAATTGGACTCCCAGACCCGACAGTGCCGCAAGTGTGCTGCTGACCTTCTGTTTGGTATGATCGACGAACAAGCTTTCGGTCAGCTCCAGGCAGAGCAATTCCGGAGGGAGGCCGGTCTCTGCCAGAACGGCCGCAACGACTTTCTCGAAATCTCCATTCCAAATTTGCGCGGGCGAAACATTCACCGAGACCGTTCGTGACGGCATTCCGGAATCCAGCCAGATTCGCATTTGCTGGCAGGCGGTGCGCAGCACCCAATGGCCGAGATCGACGATGAGTCCGGTGCTTTCCGCGACCGGTATGAATTCCGAAGGAGAGATCGGCCCGCGATCGGGATGGCTCCAGCGCAGCAATGCCTCGAAACCGATGACGCGGCCGGTCTTCAGATCGACTTGCGGCTGATAATGGGCATTCAGGCCTCCGGTCTCGACGGCGTGGCGGAGGCGCCGCCCCAGATCCAGCCTCTGATCAACCGCCTGGGCATAGGCAGGTTCGAATATCTGTGCGTGGCCCCGTCCGGCCTCTTTGGCCATGTAAAGCGCGAGGTCGGCGTTGCGCGCCGCGGCTTCCGTTGTCGAACCATGTTCAGGCAACACCGCGATGCCGATGGTGGCGCCGATGCAAGCCTCGCCTTCGGGAAGGTCCACGGGGACGGATAATCGATCGATCAGGCGGTCGGCGACCGCGAGCAGCGCGCCTTGCGGTAGGTAACCGTCGTCGGTCAGGACGGCGAATTCATCGCCGCCGAGCCGAGCGATAAAAGCTTGGGAAGCGAATTCCTGCCGGAGGACTTCCGCGACGTGGATCAGCAGGCTGTCGCCGGCAGAATGGCCGAACGAGTCGTTGACCTCCTTGAAGCGATCGAGGTCGATGAGCAAGAGGGCATGGCTGCGTCCCGTCGAAGCCGCGCTCTCCAATGTAGCCGCCAATTGTCGCTTGAAAAGAGCCCGATTGGCCAGTCTCGTCAGAGGATCGGTATAGGCCAGTTGCTCGAGCCGGCGCTCGGCTTCCTTTCGTTCGGTGACATCCTGAACGGTGCCGATGATGCCTCTGATCTTTCCGTGCAAAATGTCGGCCTTGCAGATCACGGCCAGATCGCGCACCGATCCGTCGGCATGCATGATACGAACGTCGGTCGACTCCGTCTTGCTGCTCCGCATGATGCGCTTCTGCATCTTGAGAAGCCGGTCGGCATCGTCACCGAGAAAGTATGGCCGTGTGCTTTCCTCGGTCGGTTCGAACGTGTCAGGGTCGAGACCAAGGAGTTGATAGAGTTCAGCGGACCATTCGGTTCGGTTCGTATCCAGACGATAACTCCAGGTGCCGATTTTGCCGAGCCGGTGAGCATCTTCCAGTGCACGGGTACGCTGTTCCAGCAGCGTCTGCGCGGCGTTCAACTGCGTGATGTCGCTGGCCGTGCCGCGATAGCCGACGAACGTTCCGTCGTCGGAAAAGATCGGTTTGCCACTTGTGCGAATGCAGATGCGCGAGCCATCGTCTCCGATCGACGTATAGATGAAATCGCGGAAAGGACGATGGGCCTCCATGTCCGCTCGGTGGCGGTCCATGGCGTCTTGCTCTTCAAGGGCGTAAGTCAATTCCCAGCGTGCTTTTCCGCCGAACGCCACGGACTGAAAAGCGGCGTTGCCGTCGAGCGATTGCGGATAGGGGAGGAGGCGGTGATCCGCGCTGCTTTCCCAGCACCAGTCCGAGGCCGTGCTGACGAAATCGGCGAGACGCTGTTCGCTCTCGGCCAGCCGTCGCTGCGCCGACATTTCCGCAGTGACGTCGCGAACGATACCGAAAACGCGCTTGACGTAGCCGCCAGCGCTGAATTCCGGTTCGCCATGAACGATGCAATCGAGCAGACCGCCGCCGGACGTCGGTAGTCTCGTCGGTACCACGAAAGGCCGCCCCTGCGACCAGCACGCCGCGTGGCATTCCTTGACAGTTTGTCCGCCGTCAGGCTCCAGCATTTCGGCTATCGATATGGAGCCGTCCGTCGTTTCGAGATTGTGCAAGGAAGCAAAATCGGGAGTTACCCAGATTTGGGTCGTCGTTGCACTGCAAGATTCCCAGTAGCCGATACGGGCAATTCGTATTGTGCGACGCAGCGACCGCTCTTCGTCCCAGCTGCGGTGCGCGTCTTCTGTTGAAGGCTGCCCTAATGACGATCTTGGAAGGGTCATCTCTTTCCAACCAGACGAACGCGTATACTGGTGCTACATGGTGGGTAGCATGCGGCCGTAAACAACCGAGGTGCATGAATACAGCGCCGTGGGAGCGTATGACGTCTTGGTATAATTTGCATGAACGACCCCAACGCGATCATTCAACGAGCCAGCTATCAATCCCGCGACGGCGTTGAGGATGATCATGATGATCGTGGTGCGGTTGCGCTGTTCACGAGATAGGTTCTGTCTCGTTTGAGGTTGTGCGTCTTGCCCGCAGCGATGGCGACAACCCTGGTCGATCGGGTGCTAATATTCAGCAGACGGCCGCTCTATGACGGCCGAAGACTGATGGGCGCGTCACGGCCGCCGTTAACCTCCCGTTAACCATGTCGGCTCAGTTTTCGGTCCATGCGGTGGCACCGGAGCCTTCTTGGCCGGTATCCGACAGAGAGGTCGCTCGGGACATCCCGGCGGCCTCTTGCCAATTCAGGGCGCCTACGCACCGCAGATTGGCACAGCCAAGACAAAAGCCCGCCGGATGATCCGAACGGGCTTTGGCCAGACAATCATACGCAAGACCGATGCGCCAAAATGAGATCGTGGCGGATTAGTGGCGGAAGCCGAGATAGAGGCCGATCATGGTCACGGCCGATACCAGCGTGAAACAGAACAGGCTCCAGCCGATGATGGTGGCTTCGTCGGGGCCCTTGCGCACGGTCTTTGCTTGAATGGTCAACAGTCTCTCCCAATGGTCGTTCTTGCCCCGGCTCTCGAAGGCGGCGCTTAAACAAATCGTAACGATGGGAAGCTGCGTGTCTAGATAGTAATGATGCTGCAGTGCAGCGTTTCGGTGGTATTCAGTCCCTGAGCCGCTTGCGATAGGCCGACGGGTCCATGTCGCGGATATCGACGCTGAGGCTCTTGGTCTGCGGCAGCATCGCTGCCAGCGTCGCGCGCAGCGATTCGCTCACGGCAATCTTCTGCGCGGGCGTGCGGCCCTCCAGCAGATAGACCGAGACATGGCAGAAACCGTCCGCCTGTCGCGCCACCAGGTAGTCCGAGAACGCCGTAGCACGCACCTTGAGATCGGCGGCCTGCATCACGCCGGTGGCAGCGGCGCTGTCGTGCACGGCTCGCAGCAGCTTGCCGACGTCGAGCAGCCCGCCATGGCCTTCGGTGGAATAGTCGATGACGAGATGCGGCAAGAGTGTGTCTCCGGTGGGTCAGAGCAGCAATGGCTTGACGGTGGTGGCCGCCTTGCGCAACAGCGGCAGGAAGCGGTCGATCATTTCGCTGGTGGACACGCGATCCACATGCGCGCCCATGTTGATGGCGGCGACGATGGTGTCGTCATAGCGGCGCACCGGCACCGAGATCGAGCGGAAA
>JAPLPC010000321.1 GCA_026400425.1 Hyphomicrobiales bacterium
AACATCGACGTGCTGCCGATCCAGGGCATCAACGTCTATGACATTCTGCGTCGTCAGAAGCTGGTTCTGACCAAGGCGGCGCTTGATGCGTTGGAGGCGCGCTTCAAATGAAGAATATCGATCCGCGCCATTACGACGTGATCGTGGCCCCGGTGATCACCGAAAAGGCGACCACCGCGTCCGAGTTCAACAAGGTCGTGTTCAAGGTCGATCGCAAGGCGACCAAGCCACAGATCAAGGAAGCCGTCGAAAAGCTGTTCGACGTCAAGGTGAAGAGCGTGAACACGCTGGTGCGCAAGGGCAAGTCCAAAGCCTTCCGCGGCACCTTCGGTTCGCAGTCTGATGTCAAGCGCGCCGTCGTCACTCTCGAAGACGGCCACCGCATCGACGTCACGACCGGGCTATAAGGGCGATCAACGATGGCACTTAAGACATACAATCCCACGACGCCCGGCCAGCGCCAGCTGGTCCTGGTCGATCGTTCGGCGCTGTACAAGGGCAAGCCGGTCAAGACTCTGACCGAAGGCAAGCACTCGGCAGGCGGTCGTAACAACACCGGTCGCATCACCGTGCGCTTCCGTGGCGGTGGCCACAAGAAGTCGTATCGTATGGTCGATTTCAAGCGCACCAAACTGGACGTTCCGGCCAAGGTCGAGCGCCTGGAATACGATCCGAACCGCACCGCGTTCATCGCGCTGATCAAGTATGAGGACGGCGAGCTGTCCTACATCCTGGCGCCGCAGCGTCTGGCGGTCGGCGACACCGTGATCGCCGGCAACTATGTCGACGTGAAGCCGGGCAACGTCATGCCGCTGGGCAACATGCCGATCGGCACGATCGTGCATAACGTCGAGATGAAGATCGGCAAGGGCGGTCAGATCGCCCGTTCGGCTGGCACCTATGCCCAGCTGGTCGGCCGTGACCACGACTACGTGATCATCCGTCTGAACTCGGGCGAACAGCGCCTGGTTCACGGTCGTTGCACCGCCACCATCGGCGCTGTGTCGAACCCGGATCACATGAACACCTCGATCGGCAAGGCCGGTCGTACCCGCTGGCTCGGCTGGCGTCCGCATAACCGCGGCGTCGTCATGAACCCGATCGACCATCCGCACGGTGGTGGTGAAGGTCGTACCTCGGGTGGTCGTCACCCGGTGACGCCCTGGGGCAAGCCGACCAAGGGTAAGAAGACACGTTCGAACAAGTCGACCGACAAGTTCATTCTCATCAGCCGCCACAAGCGGAAGAAGTAAGGATCGCCGGACATGGTTCGTTCAGTCTGGAAAGGCCCGTTCGTTGAGGGTTCTCTGCTCAAGAAGGCAGATACCGCACGTTCGTCTGGCCGTCATGAAGTGATCAAGATCTGGAGCCGTCGCTCGACGATCCTGCCGCAGTTCGTCGGACTGACCTTCGGCGTCTACAATGGTCAGAAACATGTTCCTGTCGCTATCAGCGAGGAAATGGTTGGTCACAAGTTCGGCGAGTTTTCGCCGACCCGTACCTTCCATGGCCACGCCGGCGACAAGAAGTCCAAGAAGTAAGGCGCACAGTCATGAGCAAACCAAAGCGCGAACGGGTTCTCCCGGATAACGAAGCCAAGGCAATCGCCCGCATGCTGCGCGTCAGCCCGCAGAAATTGAACTTGGTGGCGCAAATGATCCGCGGTCGTAAGGCCTCGGCAGCCCTCGCAGATCTGCAATTTTCGCGCAAGCGGATCGCAGTTGATGTAAAGAAGTGCCTCGAATCGGCGATTGCGAACGCCGAAAACAATCATGACCTCGACGTTGACGCCTTGATCGTCTCCGAGGCGCATGTTGGCAAAGGCATCGTCATGAAGCGTTTCTCTCCGCGCGGCCGTGGTCGTTCGGGTCGTATCTTTAAACCGTTTGCGCAGCTGACGATCGTCGTTCGTCAGGTCGAAGCAGAAGCAGCAGCGTAAGCAGGCGCAGGAGAATAAGATGGGTCAGAAGATCAATCCACTCGGTCTGCGCCTCGGCATCAACCGGACTTGGGATTCTCGCTGGTACGCCGGCAAGAACGAGTACGGAACGCTGCTGCACGAGGACATGAAGATCCGCAAGGAGCTCATGGTCGCGCTCAAGCAGGCCGCGGTGTCGAAGATCGTGATCGAGCGCCCGCACAAGAAGTGCCGGGTGACGGTCCACTCCGCGCGTCCCGGCGTCGTCATCGGCAAGAAGGGCGCCGACATCGAGAAGCTGCGCAAGTCGGTCGCCAAGCTCACCGACAGCGATGT
>JAPLPC010000331.1 GCA_026400425.1 Hyphomicrobiales bacterium
CCCTAACCCTCCCCCGCAAAGGCGGGAGAGGGAATAGAAGAGCGTCGCTGTGCACGAATGGCAATTCCGACAAACAGAAAGCCCCCGCGACGGTGTCGCGAGGGCTTCGTTGTCAGTTCGGCGTATCGCGATTACTCGGCGGCCTGCAGCATCGGTTCTTCGGCGAGATCGAAGCGATCCGCGTTCATCACCTTGGTCCAGGCCTTGACGAAGTCCTGTGCGAACTTCTGCTTGGCATCGCTGCTGCCATAGACTTCGGCCAGTGCGCGGAGCTGCGAGTGCGCACCGAAGATCAGGTCGACCGCCGTCGCCGTCCATTTCGGTGCGTTGGTCTTGCGATCGCGGCCTTCATACAGATCGTCGGCACCTTCAACCTTCGACCACACCGTGTTCATGTCGAGCAGGTTGACGAAGAAGTCGTTGGTCAGCTTGCCCGGCGACTGGGTGAAGACGCCGTGCTTGCTGTCCGCGGCATTGGCGCCGAGCACGCGCAGGCCACCGACCAGCGCGGTCATTTCGGGCGCCGTTAGGTTCAACAGCTTCGCCCGATCGACCAGCGCCTCTTCCGGCTTCATGAACTGATGGACCTTCCGGATATAGTTGCGGAAGCCATCGGCACGCGGCTGCAGCGGCGCGAACGAGTCGACGTCGGTCTGCTCCTGCGAAGCATCCATGCGCCCCGGTGCGAACGGCACCGTGACGGAGACGCCCGCATCCTTCGCAGCCTTCTCGATGGCGGCGACGCCGCCGAGCACGATCAGGTCGGCGATCGAGACCTTCTTGCCGAACTCCTTCTGGATCTGCTCCGGCTGGTTCGCTTCCCAGTCCTTCTGCGGCGCCAGGCGAATGCGGGCGCCATTGGCGCCGCCCCGCTTGTCGGAGCCGCGGAAGGTCGAGGCCGACGACCAGGCGGTCGAGACCAGCTGCGGCACCGTGAGGCCGGTGGCCAGGATCTTGGCCTTCAGCGTTGCGATGTCGCTGTCGTTGATCAGCTCGTGATCGCAGGCCGGGATCGGATCCTGCCAGATCAGCTCTTCCTTCGGCACCAGCTTGCCGCGATAGCGCACCACCGGACCCATGTCGCGATGGGTGAGCTTGAACCAGGCGCGGGCGAAGGCGTCCGCAAACTGATCCGGGTTCTCGTAGAAGCGACGCGAGATCTTCTCGTAGATCGGATCGACGCGCAGCGCGAGATCCGAGGTCAGCATGGTCGGGCGATGCTTCTTCGAGGGATCATGCGCATCCGGGATATCGGCCTCGGCATCCTTGGCCACCCACTGATGGGCGCCGCCCGGGCTCTTGGTGAGCTCCCATTCGAACTTGAACAGGTTGTCGAAGTAGTGGTTCGACCACTGCGTCGGCGTCTGGGTCCAGGTCACTTCCAGCCCGCTGCTGATGGTGTCGCCGCCGAAACCCTTGCCGTGCTTGCTCTTCCAGCCGATGCCCTGATCCTCGATGGCGCCGGCTTCCGGATCGCCGCCGACGAAGGACGGATCGCCCGCGCCGTGGGTCTTGCCGAAAGTGTGGCCACCGGCGACCAGAGCCACGGTCTCTTCGTCGTTCATCGCCATGCGGGCGAAGGTCTCGCGGATGTCCTTGGCTGATGCGAGCGGATCCGGCTTGCCGTTCGGGCCTTCCGGATTGACGTAGATCAGGCCCATCTGCACGGCGCCGAGCGGCTCCGCCAGTTCGCGCTCGCCGCTATAGCGCTCGTCGCCGAGCCAGGTGCCTTCGGGGCCCCAATACAGCTCTTCCGGCTCCCAGGTGTCGGCACGGCCGCCGGCGAAGCCGAAGGTCTTGAAGCCCATGGATTCCAGCGCGACGTTGCCGGTCAGGATGCAGAGGTCGGCCAAGGAGATCTTCTGGCCGTATTTCTGCTTGCTCGGCCACAGCAGACGGCGCGCCTC
>JAPLPC010000614.1 GCA_026400425.1 Hyphomicrobiales bacterium
CACGGGTTTTGCAGCAGCCTTTTTAGCGACCTGAGCCTTCTTGGCCGGAGCCTTCGCAGCCTTCTTGGCCGGGGCTTTCTTGGGTGACTTGGCGGAGTTCTTCGAGACCGCCTTCTTTTGGGCTGACTTCTTGGGAGCTGACTGCTTGGGAGCTGCCGACTTCTTGGGCGACGCTTTCCTGGCAGCCTTGCGCGCCGGCTTGGCCGATCCGTCGTCGGTGCGAATCGCGGACAGCACGCGGTCGATCTCGGCGGTCACGTCATCAATGCTCAACATGCCATTGATCGTCACCAGTTTACGCTTCTCGGAATAGTAGTCGATCAGCGGCTCGGTGGACGCGCGGTAGGCGGCCAGGCGCTTCGACAGCACTTCCGGCGTATCGTCGGCACGCACGGCCTCGCCGCGGGCGACCATCTCGGCGACGCGGGTTTCCACGCGCTCAAGCAGCGCCCCTTCGTTGACGCGCAGTTCGACGGCCGCGTCGAGGTTGAGACCCTTGGACTTCAATAGCACATCCAGCGCCTCAGCCTGCGGCACGGTGCGCGGGAAGCCATCGAGGATAAAGCCATTGGCAGCATCCGCCTGCTCGATGCGATCGGAGATGATGCCGATCACCACCTCGTCGGGCACCAGGCCGCCTGCGGCCATGATGTCCTTCGCCTTGAGACCGATCTCGGTCTCCGCAGCGACTGCCGCACGGAGCATATCGCCCGTGGACAATTGTACGATGCCATGGCGCGCGACGAGACGCTGCGCCTGTGTTCCCTTGCCCGCCCCCGGCGGCCCGAGAAGAATCAGTCTCATTTACGCCGGCCCTTCAGCTTCGACTTACGGATCAAACCTTCATACTGGTGCGCCAGCAAGTGGCCCTGCACCTGGGCGACCGTATCCATGGTCACACTGACCACGATCAGCAGCGAGGTGCCGCCGAAGTAGAACGGAACTGCAGCATAGGAGATCATGATTTCGGGAATCAAACAGACGATCGCCAGATAAGCGGCACCGACCACGGTAATACGCGACAGCACGTAATCGATATATTCCGCCGTCCGCTCACCCGGACGAATGCCCGGAATGAAGCCGCCATGCTTCTTCAGATTGTCCGCGGTCTCGGTCGGGTTGAACACGATCGCCGTGTAGAAGAACGCGAAGAACACGATCAGCGACACATACAGCACCAGAAACAGCGGGCGGCCGTGGCTGAGCTGGGTGGTGATCATCTGGAACCACTCCGGCCCCTTGCCCGCGTTGAAGCTGGCAATGGTGGCCGGCAGCAGCAGCAGCGACGAGGCGAAGATCGGCGGGATGACGCCCGAGGTGTTCAGCTTGAGCGGCAGATGCGAGGACTGGCCCTCGAACATCTTGTTGCCGACCTGGCGCTTCGGATACTGGATCAGCAGACGGCGCTGCGCCCGCTCCATGAACACTATGAAGGCGATCACGGCCACGGCCATCACGATCACGACCAGGATCAGACCGGTGGAGAGCGCGCCCTGACGGCCGAGCTCCAGCATGTTGGCGATCGCTGCCGGCAATTCGGCGACGATGCCAGCCAGAATGATCAGCGAAATGCCGTTGCCGATGCCGCGCGAGGTGATCTGCTCACCCAACCACATCAGGAACATGGTGCCGCCCGTCAGCGTCACCGAGGCCGAGATGAGGAAGAATACGCCGGGCTCGCTAACCACATTGCCGGCGCTCTGCAGGCCCGCCGCGATGGCGTAGGACTGGAAGGCGGCCAGGATGACGGTCAGGTAGCGGGTATACTGGTTCAGCGTCTTGCGACCGGCCTCGCCTTCTTTCTTGAGGGCTTCGAGCTGCGGCGACACGGTGGTCAGGAGCTGGATGATGATCGATGCCGAAATATACGGCATGATGTTCAGCGCAAAAATCGCCATGCGATTGATACCGCCGCCCGCGAACATGTTGAACATGCCGAGGATACCGCCGGCCTGCTGGCGGAACACCTGCTCCCAGGCCGACGGATCGATGCCGGGCAGCGGGATATAGGTGCCGAACCGATAAACAAGCAGCGCACCCAGTGTGAACCAGATGCGCTTCTTCAGTTCTTCGGCCTTACCGAGGGCGGCAAAGTTGAGATTGGAGGCGAGTTGCTCTGCTGCAGAGGCCATGTCGGACTTTCTCCCGAACCTCTCGAACCGAGGTGTCTGCGTGAACGAGACACCCGGCGAGGCCGGACGTTACTTGTGCTCGGTATTGATAGATTCCAGCGGAGATAAAATCTACCCGAACACCGCGCAAGGCCGCCTGCTGACGCAGGCGGCGCGCAGAGATCAGGCGGCTTCGCCGTCTTCCTTCTTGGCGGGGGCGAGGATCGTCACCTTGCCGCCGGCCTTCTCGATCGCTTCGACGGCGGCCTTGGAGGCGCCGGCAACTTCAAGCACGATCTTCGCCTTGATCTCGCCACGGCCGAGCACACGCACGCCGGCCTTGGCGCGGCGGATCACGCCGGCTTCGACCAGCGAAGCTGCGGTGATGGTGCCCTTGGCATCGAGCTTCTTGCTGTCGATCGCGTCCTGGAGGCGGTCCAGGTTGATCTCGGCGAAGTCGAGACGGAAGATGTTGTTGAAGCCGCGCTTCGGCAGACGGCGATGCAATGGCATCTGGCCGCCTTCGAAACCCTTGATGCGCACGCCCGAACGTGCGGTCTGGCCCTTGCCGCCACGGCCGCCGGTCTTGCCCTTGCCGGAGCCGATACCACGGCCGATGCGCATACGCTTCTTACGGGAGCCGGCGTTATCGGCGATATCGCTGAGCTTCATCGTTCTGTTTCCTGTTGCGTCCTGCCCTTCCGGAGCGGCCAAATGGCCCGTTCTGCCGAAAAACCAGTGTCATCCTTGCGGCAACCGTGTGGCCGGCTTGAGACGACGTGAAAGTCCTTAGTCCTCGACCACGCGGACGAGGTGCTGCACCTTGGCGATCATGCCGCGAACTTCCGGGCTGTCCTGCAGCTCGCTGACGCGACCGATCTTGTTGAGCTTCAGGCCGACCAGGGTCGAGCGCTGCGAATGATGACGGCGGATCGCGCTGGCGATCTGCTCCACCTTGAGGGTCTTTGCGGCCTGGGCCATTTCGAATGCTCCGAAAGAGACTTAAGTTAGCATGATCCGTTCGGAAAACCGGACAACCGGTGTTCCGGGATCACGCTGCCTTACTCGGCGACCACTTCTGCATCGGAGCCAACGCGGCGCGACTGCAGGGTGGAAACCTTGAGGTTACGGCGAGCGGCGACCGAACGCGGCGAATCCTGATGCTTCAGCGCGTCGAAAGTGGCGCGAACCATGTTGTACGGATTCGACGATCCGACCGACTTGGCGACCACGTCCTGGATGCCGAGCGTTTCGAACACGGCGCGCATCGGACCACCGGCGATGATGCCGGTACCGGCCGGAGCCGACCGCAGATACACGCGGCCCGCACCATGGCGGCCGGCGATATCGTGGTGCAGCGTGCGACCTTCGCGCAGAGCCACGCGCGTCAGGTTGCGCTTGGCGCTGTCGGTTGCCTTGCGGATCGCTTCCGGAACTTCACGGGCCTTACCGTGACCGAAACCAACCCGACCCTTCTGATCGCCGATCACGACCAGAGCGGCGAAGCCGAACCGCTTACCGCCCTTAACGACCTTCGCCACACGGTTGATGTGGACGAGCTTGTCGACGAATTCGCTATCACGCTCTTCCCGGGGGCCCCGGTCGCGTCCGCCGCGTTCGCGTTCACCTGCCATGGTGTTTTCCAATCTTTTTGAAGCTTTCGCTTCTGTGTCCGTTCAATTCTAAAAGCAAACCGCTTAGAAGCTCAGCCCGCCTTCGCGAGCGGCATCTGCCAGCGCCTTGACGCGACCGTGGTACAGATACTGCCCACGATCGAAGATCACTTCCTTGACGCCATTCTTGACGGCGCGCTCCGCGAGGAGCTTGCCGACGGCCTGCGCCGCATCGACGTCCGCTCCGGTCTTGCCACCATCGCGCAGTGACTTCTCGAGCGACGAGGCAGACGCAAGCGTCTCGCCCTTCAAGTCGTCGATGACCTGCGCATAGATGTGCTTCGACGAACGGAACACCGACAGACGCGGACGACCATTGGCATTGCGGCGAATGGACAGACGAACGCGCTGCTTGCGCCGGGCATTCGTAATCTTGAGTTTCGACATGACCCGCTCCGTTACTTCTTCTTGCCTTCCTTGCGGAAGATAAATTCGTCGGAATAACGCACACCCTTGCCCTTGTAGGGCTCCGGCGGACGATAGCTGCGGATCTCTGCAGCAACCTGGCCGACGCGTTGCGAGTCGATACCGGCGACGTTGATCTCGGTCGGCTTAGGCACGGTGATCGTGATGCCTTCCGGGATCTGGTAAACAACGTCGTGGCTGTAACCGAGCGCGAGCTGCAGGTTCTTGCCCTGCA
>JAPLPC010000231.1 GCA_026400425.1 Hyphomicrobiales bacterium
CCTTCTGCTTGATGCCGGCAATGATATCGAGCGTCGACACCGAGCCGGCCTTCAGCACCTGCATCAGCACCGAGCGATTGCCATCCACATGGACGATATTGGTCTGCGGCGGATTGCCGTCGCGCACCGTGGCGACGTCGCCGATATAGACCATGGCGCCGTTGACCTGCCGGATCGGCAGCTTGCCGAGTTCGTCGATCTTGAGCGGCGAGTTGTTCAGATTGATGGTGTATTCGAAGCCGCCGATCTTCTGGGTGCCGACCGGGGTGATCAGGTTCTGCGCCGCCAGCGCGTTGGCGACATCCTGTCCCGAAAGTCCGCGCGCCTGCAGCGCTGTGGGATTGAGATCGATCTGGACCTGGCGCTGCTTGCCGCCGAACGGATATGGAATCGCTGCGCCGGGAATGGTGACCAGCGGCGTGCGCAACTGGTTGATGCCGATATCGGCCAGGTTCTGTTCCGTCAGGCCTTCACCTGACAGGGCCAGATTGATGATCGGCACTGTCGAGGCCGAATAGTTCAGGATCAGCGGCGGCGTCGCACCGGGCGGCAGCTGCCGCAGCAGCGTCTGCGAGATCGCGGTGACCTGCGCATTGGCGGTGCGGATATCGACATTGGGCTGGAAGAAGATCTTGACGATGCCGAAGCCGGCATAGGAATTCGCGGTAATATGCTCGATGTCGTTGACCGTCGTCGTCAGCGCGCGCTGGAACGGCGTGGTGATACGGCCGGCCATCTGGTCCGGCGGCAAACCAGTGTAGCTCCAGACCACGCCGATCACCGGGATGCGGATCTCGGGAAAGATATCGGTCGGCGTCCGCATCGCGGCGAGCGGACCCACGATGAGCAGCAGCAGGGCCAAAACGACGAAGGTGTAAGGCTTGGTGAGAGCGATGCGCACCAGCGAGATCATATGTCGACGGTCTCCGAGCCACCCGCTGCTGCAATGCAGCGTAATGCGCCGGGCGTTGATTTAGCTCAACTTCGACCGTTATGCCACGGACGGATTGCTCCCTAGCTTCACATCGGTGCTATTCCGAAACGTTGGTGGCGGCGTGACAACAGTGCACTTGGAACTGCCGATTTTCATGACGCTAGCTGTCCGCTCCGCGAGCAGAACATGACCGATTTGTAATCATCCGCCTCGGCCCAAGCGTCGTCACCATCAATGCACGCCGCCGATCGCTTCGCGGCGCTCACCGCATCAGCTTCAGAGCATCCGCGAAGAAATCCGGGCCGCCGAAATTGCCCGATTTCAGCGCCAGCAGCATCTCGCTTTGGCCGGCACCGACCGACCGCAGCACGGGGACGCCGGCGGCAATCTCCGCACCCACCAGAAAGCCGGGAATGCGCAGCCGATCGACCACAGCGCCGGAGGTTTCGCCGCCGGCCACCACCAGGCGCCGGACGCCGGCGCCGACCAGCGCTTCCGCGAGATCGGCCATGGCCTGCTCAATGGCATGACCGACGGCGTCGCGGCCGTGACGCTGCTGCAATTGCGCAACCTGATCAGGCGTCGCACTGCTGGCGATCAGGATGGGCCCCTTGTCCAGATAGGTCCTAGCCCAAGCAATCGCCCGCTGGATCTCATCTTTGCCAGAGATGATCCGGTCGGGATCGAGATGCAGCACCGGCATCCCCTGCTCGGCCCGCGAGATCTGCTGCAGCGTCGCTTGCGAACAACTGCCGGCGAGGCAGGCAGCCGCGCCGCCGACGGGGGGGCCGGTCGACGCGGCCACGTCGGCGGCTTTCACGCGACCGGATGCCACCAGCCCGCGGGCAAGCCCGAGGCCGAGACCCGATGCACCAACGGAGACGCGATGATCGAGCGCCACCGCGCCGATGGTCTCCAGATCTGTCGCGAACACCGCGTCGACGATGGCGGCGCCGAAACCATTTTCGGACAATCCATCGAGATGCGCGCGCACCACATCCGCGCCGGTCGCAACGATACCGAGATCGACAAGACCGATATTGGTCTCGCTCTGCCGCGCCAACACGCGCACCAGATTTGAATCGTGCATCGGATTGAGCGGATGATTCTTCAGCGGACTCTCATTCAACGGCACGGATCCGACGAACAGATTGCCCTGATAGACCGTGCGTCCGGTTTCGGGGAAAGCCGGCGTCACCAGCACCACATTGTCACCGGCATCCATGCGCAGTGCATCCATCACCGGGCCAATATTGCCGCTATCTGTGGAGTCGAAGGTCGAGCAGATCTTGAACAGGACATGCGATGCGCCGCGGCTGCGCAGCCACTTGTCCGCCGCACGCGATTTCTCCACCGCAACACTGGCCGCAATGGATCGGCTCTTCAACGACACCACCACGGCATCGACCTCGGGCAACTTCAGATCGTCGGCGGGAATGCCGATGGTCTGCACAGTGCGCAGCCCGTTGCGCGTCAGCGTATTGGCGAGGTCGGAAGCGCCGGTATAGTCATCGGCGATGCAACCCAGGGCGAGGGTCATACTTTCACTCCCGCATAGGGCTTGAACCAGCCGAGGCCGGCCACGGTGTCACCGGCCGGACGATATTCGCAACCGACATAGTTGTCATAACCGAGGCGATCGAGCTCGGCGAACAGGAACGGATAGTTCAGCTCCTCGCCATCGGGCTCGTTGCGCGACGGCACGCTGGCGATCTGGATGTGCCCGATCAGCGGCATCATCTCGCGCAGCCGCATGGTGACGTCGCCATGCAGGATCTGGCAGTGATAGATATCGAACTGCAGACCGACATTGGGGATGCCGAGCTCGACGATGAGATCGCGCGCGAAAGTGAAGTCGTTGAGGAAATAGCCGGGCACGTCGCGGCCATTGATGGGTTCGATGACGAGGTCGATGCCGTGGTCGCCGACGAAACCCGCCGCCCATTCGATCGACCGCTTGAATGCCTCCACCGCCCTTGGATCATGGCGATCGGCCAACCCGGCCATCATATGCAAACGGCGCACCCCGGTGGCCTCCGCATAAGGCAGCGCCGTGTGCAGGCTCTGGCGCAGCTCGTCGAATTTGTCGGGCCGCGCGGCGAAGCCTTTTTCACCGGCATTCCAGTCGCCGGGCGGCAGGTTGAACAGCACCTGCTTGAGATCGTTGCGCTGCAGGCGCAAGGAAATCTCTTCGGGCGTGTGCTCGTAGGGAAACAGGAATTCGACCGTGGTGAAGCCGGCCTGCGCGGCGGCATCGAAGCGATCGAGAAA
>JAPLPC010000219.1 GCA_026400425.1 Hyphomicrobiales bacterium
CGATTGCCGAGCGCCAGTGTCAGCCAGGCCTCTTGCGTCCCCTTGCCGATAAAAATCTGCTTGTCCGTATCGCCTGACGTCGAAACTGCGGTGGTCAATGCCATCTGATCGCCTCTGGGGAGCCCGTCGCGCTTAAAAAAACAGATCCAATTACTATTCGCGCCGTTTGCACATCCTACCGCAGGTCGCGGAATGATGGCCAGCGACCCGCGTCATCTTGGTATCGATCTGCGATCGCCGACGCTTGTCCGGTTTTGACATTTCTAAAGCGGGCTTTCTCGCGAGCGCGAACAATTGACCAAAATTTCACGTTTGCGATTGCATTGCTGCAACAGTGGCGGCGCGATCCGAGTGAATCAGCCGCCGGGCCGACTGGTTTGCTTGTAATTCGAATCACACCGGCACAAGATGATTTTTCAAACAAGGGCACCGGTTCAACCGGTGTGAGGCGGGGCATCATGGATGAATTGATCAAAGCGCTGACTGCAAAGGTCGGCATCGATGCAGCTGTGGCTGAAAAAGCCGTGGGGTCCATTCTGGAATTCCTGAAGCGGGAAGCGCCTCCCGAGCCGTTCGGTCAATTGGTCGCGCATATCCCCGGCGCCGAAGCTGCGATCTCCGCCAACGAAGGCGGCGGCTTCAGCATGATGGGCGGCGGCTTGATGGCGCTCGGCAGCAAGCTGATGGGCATGGGTCTCGGCATGGGCGAGATCCAGAGCATCGCGCGCAAATTGTTCAAGTATGGACGCGAGAAGATCGGCTCCGACGCCATGGACCAGATCATTGCCGGCACGCC
This sequence comes from Hyphomicrobiales bacterium, assembly GCA_026400425.1. Lineage (GTDB taxonomy): Bacteria > Pseudomonadota > Alphaproteobacteria > Rhizobiales > Xanthobacteraceae > Tardiphaga. Next base: position 797 of record JAPLPC010000219.1, read on the forward strand.
CGGGCTCAGTCAGTTCACCTGACGAGCGCCGTTCCGATTGTCTGCCGTACGCCCAGACAACGCGTCAAGCACATTGAAATGTTCGAGTATCATGGCTTATTCCATCTCCGAGATCGACGGTCTGACGGCCTTCGCCGCCACCCGGCTTAAAAAAGCAGGCATCCGCACCATGGAGAGTCTGCTGGAAGCTGCCCACTCTGCCAAACGGCGCAAAGAACTGTCCGCCAAGACGGGCTTTTCCGAGCAGCAATTGCTGGAATGGGCCAATCTCGCCGATTACCTGCGTATCCCCGGCATGGGCACCGCCAAAGCCGAATTGCTGCGCGCCTCCGGCGTCTCGACCGTCCGCGAACTCAAGCACCGCAATCCCGCGCGCCTGGCCCAGGCGATGCGCGAGGCCAACGACAAGCGCAAACTGGTGCGCGTGCTGCCGTCGGAAAAATCCGTCGGCGATCTCATCGAAAAAGCACGCCAGCTGCCGCTGAAGATTTCGTACTGAACCCTCCTTGGGTTGCTGCCGTAGGGTGGGCAAAGCAAAGCGTGCCCACCAGTCTCTGCTGCGGCTCCCCATCTTGACTCCCTCCCTGCCCGCGCGCACATCGACCGCATGATCGCGCTTCCCACCACCATGCCGCCTGTGCTTGCCGCCCTGTTGGCGCGGCCGGTTCCGGCCGTGATGGGCATTCTCAACGTCACGCCGGACTCTTTCTCGGACGGCGGCAATTTCAACGTGCCGGAGCGCGCGCTGGCGCATGCCCGCGCGATGATCGCTGCGGGCGCCGACATCATCGATATCGGCGCGGAATCGACGCGGCCCTATGGCTCGCAGCCGGTCTCGGCGGATGAGGAATGGCAGCGCCTCGCGCCGGTGCTGCCGGCATTGGTCGCGCTCGGCCTGCCGCTGTCCATCGACAGCATGAAGGCGTCTGTCACCGCGCGGGCGCTGCAGGCCGGCGTCGCCATCGCCAACGACGTCTGGGGCTTGCAGCGCGATCCCGACATGGCGCGCGTTGTCGCCGAACATGGCGCCCCCGTCGTCGTCATGCACAACCGTGACAGCGTCGATGCATCGCTCGACATCATGGCCGATATCGTCGCCTTCTTCGCGCGCACGCTGGAGATCGCGGCGAAGGCAGGCATCCCCGACAATCGCATCATCCTCGATCCCGGCATCGGCTTCGGCAAGACGCCCGAACAGAGCATGATCGCGCTCGCCCGCGGCGACGAACTCGCACGCTTCGGCTTGCCGGTGCTGGTCGGCGCATCGCGCAAGAAATTCATCGCCACCATCGTGCCGTCCGAACCACGACAGCGGATCGGCGGTTCGCTCGCCGCTCATCTGATTGCGGTTCGGCGCGGCGCAAAGATCATTCGCGCCCATGATGTGGCCGAAACCGTACAGGCGCTGCGCGTTGCAGCTGCCATCGAGGACAAGCGCTGAGCGTCAGTGCAGCGACCAGGAACCTTGCGATGACCGACATGATCTTTATCAAAGGCGTTTCCGTGCATGCCCATCACGGCGTGCTCGACTACGAAGGCGTGGTCGGCCAGCGCTTCATCATCGATCTCGAGCTCGACACCGATATCCACCTGGCCTCGCGCAGCGACCGCCTGGCCGACACCGTGTCCTATGCCAATGTGGTGGCCACCGCCGTCGCCGCGTTCAAGGATGCCAACTACAAGCTGCTCGAACGCGCCGCCGGCGCCGTGGCCGACGCGATCCTCGCCGAATTTTCCAAGATCAGCGCCGTCAAGATCACCGTGCACAAGCCGCATGCGCCGATCGCTGCCATCTTCGACGATGTCGGCGTCGTGCTGCATCGATCGCGGGCCTGAGCCGGGAGATTTGACGATGGCGAGCGTCCTGATCGCGCTGGGCGGCAATGTCGGCGATGTCCGCGCCACCTTCCGCAAAGCCACCAGCCATATCTGCGGCATGACCCAGGCTGCCTTGGTGGCGCGCTCGTCCGACTATGAGACGCCCCCGGTCGGCGACATCCCGCAGGACAACTATGTCAATGCGGCAATCGAGATCGACACCGAGCTCGATCCGCACGCGCTGCTGTTCACGCTGCACCGGATCGAACACAAATTCGGCCGCAACCGCATCGCCGAGGGCCGCTGGGGTCCGCGCCCTCTCGATCTCGATATGATCGCCTATGACGAGCCAAGCTCTCGACCGCCGGCATCGTGAAGCTCCCGGGCCTGAACTAAGCGCCGAACTCAACCTCTCCCCGCATATTGCGCGGGGAGAAGGAACAGCACCACCATTCTGCGCAGCCCCATGCTGGAACAGGCATTGGCAACCCCTTCCGGCCATGGCATTTTCAGGCGAAATACGAACTGTCCGGGAGTAAACCGTTCCACATGTCGATTGCGACTGACGACATCAGGCTGGCCGCCGATTTCGCACCCAAGACCTATGATGACTGGCGCAAGCTCGTCGATGGGGTGCTGAAAGGTGCGCCGTTCGAAAAGCTGATCGGCAAGACCTATGATGGCATCGCCATCCAGCCGATCTATGCGCGTTCGCCCGCGGCCCAGCCGATCGCCGGCCGGGCCGCCGCAGCGCCGTGGCAGATCATGCAACGCATCGATCATCCGGATGCGGCCAAATCCAACCGACAGGCCCTGCACGATCTGGAGAACGGCGCCACCGGCCTCACGCTGGTGTTCGAAGGCGCCAATGGCGCGCGCGGTTTCGGACTGACGGCATCGCAGGACACCATCGCGACGCTGTTCGACGGCATCCATCTCGATGCCGGCATCGGCATCGAATTGCAGGCCGGCCCGCAATCGCGCATGGCCGTGACCTATCTCGCCGACTACATCGCGGCGCAGGGCATCGACGCCGGCGCGTGCCATATCCGCTTCGGGCTCGATCCGATCGGCGCCACTGCGGTCTGGGGCACCAGCGCCTATAACTGGTGGGAGATGGCGCCAGCCGTCACCGACACCATCAAGAAACTCGCCGCGCAGGGGTTCAAGGGTCCGTTCGCCGTTGCCGATGGCCGCATCGTGCACGATGCCGGCGGCTCCGAAGTGCAGGAGCTGAGCTACACGCTGGCGACCATGCTGGCCTATCTGCGCGCGCTCGACGACCACAACGTCCCGCTCGAAACCGCGCGCGACATGATCTATGCGCGCCTCAGCGCCGATGCCGATCAGTTCCTGACCATGGCGAAATTCCGCGCGCTGCGGCTGCTGTGGGCGCGCGTCGAGGAAAGCTGCGGCCTGAAGCCGAAGCCGCTGTTCATTGCCGCCGAAACCGCATGGCGCATGCAGACCCAGCGCGATGCCGCGGTGAACATGCTGCGTGCGACCATGGCGACATTCTCGGCTGGCCTCGCCGGTGCCAATTCGATCTGCGTGCTGCCGCATACGTTCGCACTCGGGCTGCCCGATAGCGGCGCCCGCCGCATCGCGCGCAATACACAGCTTGTGCTGCTGGAGGAGTCCAACCTCGCCAAGGTCACCGACCCCGCCGCCGGTGCCGGTGGCATCGAGGCGCTGACGCGCGAACTCTGCGATGCCGCCTGGCTGCAATTCCAGGACATCGAGAAGGCCGGTGGCGTCTTCCAGGCGCTCGGCAACAACCTGATCCAGCCCAAGATCGCCGCCACCCGCAATGCACGCCAGAGCGCCGTCGCCAAGCGCCGCGACGTGCTCACCGGCGCCAGCGAGTTTCCGAACCTGCACGAGGCCCGCGCCAGCGTGCTGAAGATCAAGCCGACCCCCGCCAAGCCTTACGGCAAGGACAAGATCAAGTTTCCGCCACTGCTGCCGATCCGCCTCGCCGAGCCGTTCGAGGCGCTGCGCGACAAGTCCGATCATATGCTCGCCCGAAAGGGCGCGCGGCCGCAGGTGTTTCTGGCCAATCTCGGCACGCCCGCGGATTTCACCGTCCGCGCCACCTTCGCCAAGAGCTTCTTCGAGACCGGCGGGATCGAGGCCATCGATAGCGACGGCTTCACGGACCCAGCCGCGCTCGCCGACGCCTTCAAGGCGTCGGGCGCCGCTTTCGCCTGTCTGTGTTCGTCGGACAAGCAGTATCCCGTTTACGCCGCAGCCGCAGCTCAGGCCCTGACAAAGGCCGGCGCGACGCATATCTATCTCGCAGGCCGCCCCGGCGAGCTGGAAGCCGAGTTGCGCACGGCCGGCGTGCAGGATTTCATCGTCGCCGGCGGCGATGCTTTGGCGATGCTGGTGCAGGCTTATGCGCGGATGGAGTGAGCCATGACGGCGACGGCGAGCAAACCGATGCTGACCGGCGGCTGCCAATG
>JAPLPC010000011.1 GCA_026400425.1 Hyphomicrobiales bacterium
CATCGCCGAATCGCGCGATGTTCTCGCGCACGGAGCCGGCAAACAGGCCGACATCCTGTGGCAGATAACCGACGAGGCGGCCGAACTCATTCTGGTCCCACTGCGCGAAGTCGAGACCGCCGAGGCGCAGCGTGCCGCTATCCGGCCTGATGGCGCCAATCAGAAGACGCGCCAGCGTGCTCTTGCCTGAGCCAGATGGACCGACGATGCCGATGGCCTGCCCCTCCGGAATCTCAAACGACAGATCGCTCAGCACCGGGCGCTTGAGCGACGGCAGGCTATAATTCAGCTGTTCTGCGACGACTGCATTCTGCGTGACCGGCACGATAGTCTTGACAACCTCTTGCGGAAATTCGGCCAACAGCTCGCGGACCCGCCGATAGCCTTCGCGGGCCGCATTGAACTGCTTCGCGGTGGCAACCCCTTGCTCCACCGGCACCAGTGCGCGGCCCATGATGATGCTGGCCGCAAAGATGGTTGCCGGCATGATGCTGTGATCGATCGCAAGCCAGGCCCCGGTGCCCAGCATCAACGACTGCAGAAGCAGACGCGCAAAACGGATGGTAGATGACACCGCAGCATTGCGGTCGCTGGCAAAGGCTTGCGCGCTCACCATCCGGGTGCGATTCCGGTTCCAGTGCTCACCTACCGCACGCTTCATGCCCATGGAGACGATCACGTCGGCATGACGCAAGATATTTTCGGTAAACACGAAAGACGCCTTCGCGGACTCCTGAGCATCGCGCAATGGCCGGCTGGTGATCACTTCGTTCAGATAGGCCAAGCCGAACAACACCAGCGCGCCGCAGGTCGCCACCACGCCAAGCACAGGATGAATGAAAAACAACAATAACAGATAGATCGGTATCCATGGCAGATCGAAGGCGAAATAGATACCAGGTCCGGTCACGAAGGTACGAAAGTCATCGAGTTCGCGTAGCTGTTGCGCACCCTTGGAATGCCCCTGTCTTGCCGAGCGGGCGATCAATGCTTCGAACACGCGGCCCGAGAGCTTGCCGTCGAGGATGATCCCGAGCCGGATCAATATCTGCGCGCGCAGCGCATCAAGCGCACCCATCGCCAGCAATGCGACGATCAGGATGATCGTCAGCAGGATGAGTGTCGTGACATTCTCGTTGATCAGAACGCGATTATAGACCTGCATCAGATACAGCGGCGACGCGAGATAAAGCAGATTGACGCAACCGGAAAACAAAGCCGCAATGACGAAATGCCGCCGTACCGAACGCAATGCTTCCGCCAGTTCATCGCGCCGGGTTTGTGTCACGGGGCTCTCGACCACGGTCATAACCTTGAAATGTTTTGGGATTCAGACAGGAACCGGCGGCGCTGATGCGCCACCGGTCTTGTGTGAGCCACAGGTTCAGTCTGCCTGCAGCTGCGACGCCTTAGAGAAGGCCGCCGAGCAGACCGCCGTCATTGCTGTCGGTGCTGCTGTAGTCCTGACTGTCGCTGGATGACGATACGCCGATCAGGGTCGGTGCCGAGAGGCCGAGGCCGAGATCGCCAATACCGGTGAAGCTCGACGAGTCACCGTCACCGCCGTCCGAATTGGAACTATGCAGGATGTCAGATGCC
>JAPLPC010000025.1:0-1527 GCA_026400425.1 Hyphomicrobiales bacterium
CGGCTCGTGATCGCCATCGGAGCATGGCTGAGCATTGCCGCATCGGTGCTGCCTGCATGGGCCGAGAAACGCGTCGCCCTTGTGGTCGGCAACGACAATTATCGCAACGTCTCGAAGCTGCAAAAGGCCGTCAACGATGCGCGCGCCATGGGCGAGGTGCTGAAGAAGCTCGGTTTCGAGGTGATGGTTGCCGAGAACCAGACGCGACAGGGTTTCAGCCAGGCGCTGCTGTCGTTCGAAACCTCGCTGGGCAAGGGCGACACGGCGTTCTTCTTCTATGCCGGCCACGGTTTCGAGATCACCGGCCAGAACTATCTGTTGCCAACCGATGTTCCTGCGGCCACCGCAGGTCAGGAAGAGCTGGTGCGCGACAGCGCCGTGTTGGCCGATCGTATCGTCGATCGGCTGCAGAACAAGGGCGTGCGCAGCGCCATCCTGGTGTTCGACGCCTGTCGCAACAACCCGTTCGAACGATCGGGCACGCGGTCGCTGGCCGGCGGCGCCGGTCTCGCGCCGATGGTGCAATTGCCGTAAGGCGTGTTCTCGATCTTCTCGGCCGGGCCCCGGCAGACTGCGCTCGATCGGCTGTCCAACAACGACACCGATCCGAATTCGGTGTTCACCCGAACCTTCATCAAGGAACTGCAGGAGCCATCGCTCAATCTGGTGCAGATCGCCCAGCGCACCCGTCGCACCGTGAGCGAACTCGCCGATACCGTGAAACACCGTCAGGTGCCGGTGTATTTCGACCAGATGGTCGACGACGTCTTCCTCAACGGCCAGGCCAAGTCGAACGAGCCGGTGCAGGCGACCACCGTTCCGACCGCGCAATTGCCGAAGGTCGCAGCCTTGCCGCCGGTCAACACCTCGCCACTGCCGACGCCTGACAATCCGAACGCACCGATTGCCAGCTTCTCCCGCCACAATGGCGGCTGGACGGTCGTGTTCTCCATCGTCGATCCCGCGCTCGGCATTTCCTGGCGCAAGGGCGATAGCGGCGATTTCCGCGAAACCGGTTTCATGGACACGCTGGATCCGCGCACCCGCAAGCGGCTGCCCAACCCGTCGATCCAGCTCAATGCCGACGAGCCTGCGACCACACTGCAGGTGCGCTACATCGACGTCACCGGCGAGATGCAGGGCCCGTTTCCGATCCGCTTCGATCCGGAGGCGGCACTGGTGCGCGACCAGAGGAAGATTCTGGACATGACCGCGTCCAACTGGCTGGAATTCGGCGGCTCGAACGGGCTGCTATATTACACCCATCTGATCTCGTATCGCTGCGCGATCCGCGAGGTGAAGCTTGGTTTCGATACGTCGGTGCCGGACCAGGTGCTGAAGCTGCCGCCTTGCAACCAGCGCGATCCGATGGCGGTGCCGAGCAATGCGCCGATCTACATGAAAGTGCCGGGCGGCGCACGCTCGGTGTCGGTGGAACTGCAATTCCGTGACGGCAGCGTGTCGGAGATCCGGACGTTCCGGAAATGAGTGATATCGATTTGATCGCAGAACTCGAAGAGCGTCGGC
>JAPLPC010000025.1:1559-3001 GCA_026400425.1 Hyphomicrobiales bacterium
TACGCATTCCAACGCGGTGATGGAGCGCAAGGCGCTCTATCTCGAACGTCTCGCAGCCAAGCATTACGACTATCGCGAATTGAATTTTCTCGATCAGGACATTCGCGTAACCGGCGATGCCGCGCTCATCACCGGCCGCATGACCGGCGAGGTGGTGATCGCGGGGCAGGTGCGACAACTCAACAGCCGCACCACCGTGGTCTGGATCCGGCGGGATGGCCGCTGGCGGATGCTGACGTTCCAGAGCACGCCGATCCCGGCGACCTAGTTAACGCCGTCATTGCGAGCAGCCGTGGCGACGAAGCGATACAGTATTCGCTTATGGCTTTCTGGATTGCTTCGCTTACGCTTGCAATGACGGCTGAGGCGGGCGCACTGACAAACTGAAAGCACAAGAACCATGGCTGAGACTGTGCGCCAGATCACCACGCGCTGCTGCATCGTCGGTGGCGGGCCGGCGGGGATGATGCTAGGCTATCTGCTCGGCCGCGCCGGCGTCGAGACGATCGTTCTGGAGAAGCATGCGGACTTCTTCCGCGATTTCCGCGGTGACACCGTGCATCCATCGACGCTTCAGGTGATGGACGAGCTCGGCCTGATCGACGACTTTCTCAAGATCAAGCACGACCGCATCGCCAGGATGGACGGCTATTTCGGCCGCCACAAACTGCGCCTGGTCGATATCACCCGGACATCGGCGAAGTATCCGTTCATCGCCTTCATGCCGCAATGGGATTTCCTCGATTTCCTGCGCGACAAAGGACGGCGGTTTCCGCATCTGAACGTGATGATGAAGACCGAGGCCACCGATCTCGTCTGGTCGGGCTCGCAAGTCACCGGCGTCACGGCGAGCACTGAGCGGGGCCCGATCGACATCCGCGCCGATCTCGTGGTGGCCTGCGACGGCCGCCATTCTGTGGTGCGTCCGGCGGCCAAGCTTGCGGTCGAAGACATCGCGGCGCCCATGGATGTGCTCTGGTTCCGGATCGCCAAGGGGCCGGAGACAGAAAGCGTGTTTGCGCGGCTCGAGCCCGGCAAGATGATGGTAACCATCGATCGCGGCGACTACTGGCAATGCGCCTATGTGATCGCCAAGAACCATTTCGAGGCGATCAAGAGTCGTGGCATTGATGCGTTTCGCGCCGATGTGGCGCGGCTGGCGCCGATCCTTGCGGCGCATATCGACGACCTGAAAGACTGGGATCATATCAAGCTGCTCACCGTCGCCATCAACCGGCTGACGCGCTGGCATCTGCCGGGCATGTTGTGTATCGGCGACGCCGCCCATGCGATGTCGCCGGTGGGCGGGGTCGGGGTCAATATCGCCGTGCAGGATGCCGTCGCCACCGCCAACCTGTTGGCGGCTAAACTGCAAAAGGGACCGGTGAGTGAGGACGATCTCGATGCGGTACGCCGTCGGCGCGCATTTCCGATGCGTGTGA
>JAPLPC010000023.1 GCA_026400425.1 Hyphomicrobiales bacterium
TTCGGCGAGATAGCGCTGCTCGATGGGGAACGGCGGCGTGATGGTCGCCGGGCACAGCAACAGATCGTAGGTCTGGAAGAATTCATAGGCGCGGGCGGCCAGCGCCACGCGCTGCGATTCTGCTTTGGCGAGATCCTCGACCGTCAGCTTCAGGCCTTCCTCGATATTCCAGATCACTTCCGGCTTCAGCTTGTCGCGATGGTCGCGCAGCAGGCCGAGTTTCGAGATCGCGAAGTCGTACGCACGCAGCGCGTGAAAACATGCGTGGGCCTCGCGCAGATCGGGATGCGCTTCCTCGACGATCACGCCGGCTTCGGCATAGGCCTCCGCCGCCTTGCGGGTTATCGCGGCCACTTCAGGGTCGACGGGCGTGATGCCGAGGTCGGGCGAATAGGCGATGCGCTTCGGCCTGGTGCCGGCGCGCACGGCGGCTCGGAACGAGGTCGGCAAAGATGGCAGCGACAGCATGTCGGCCGGATGCTCGCCGCTCATGGCATCGAGCATGAGCGCGAGGTCTTCCACATTGCGGGCCATCGGCCCCTGAACGCTGAGCGTCCGTGTCAGCGCGACATTCGNNNCAGACCGACGATGCCGCAGAAGCTGGCGGGATTGCGCAGCGATCCGCCCATGTCCGAGCCGTGCGCGATCCAGGCGGTGCCGCTGGCGATCGCTGCCGCCGCGCCGCCCGACGATCCGGCCGCAGATTTCGACAGATCCCACGGATTCAGCGTCGCGCCGAACACGTCGTTGAAAGTGTTGGCGCCGGCGCCGAATTCCGGCGTGTTCGATTTCGCATAGACGACGCCGCCATTCTCTTCGAGGCGTTCGACCAGGATGTTGGACTTGGTCGGCACCACGTCCTTGAAGATCGTCGAGCCCTGGGTGGTGCGTACGCCGGCGACGGAGGTGAGGTCCTTGATGGGCACCGGCAGGCCGGCCAGGATGCCGCGCTCGCCGAGCGGCTTCTTCATCAACTCCTTCGCGTGATCGCGGGCGCGGTCGAAGCACAGGGTCGGCAGCGCATTGACCTGGCCATCGACCTCCTTGATGCGTGCTTCCAGTGCATCGAGCACATCGAGCGGCGTCACGGTGCCGGCGTTGAGTTGATCGACGACGGCACAGGCCGTTGCTTTGATGAGATCTTGATGAGAGGCCACGCACGTCTCCAATGGAATGCAGTAAAAGCGGATGCAGCATGTTGGTCCGGTGTGGTGTCGTCTAGCCTATTTCTTGCATGAATGTTCCTGCATAATCGGGACGCACGGCACGGTGCAGAGACGCGAGCAAGGACAACAACGATGAGCGGACCTTTCGGCGATTCCAACTGGCGTGCGATGTCGCGCGAACGGCTCGATGCCGGTTTGAACAATTCGGCGGCTGTGGCGGGCAGTGCCGACATCACCGCGGGATGGGGCCGGCGCTCCGATGCGATGAAGGCGCAGCATCCGGCCCATCTCGATCTCAGCTACGGCCCGCGCGAGCGTCATCGCTTTGATCTCATCAAGGTTGCAGACGGTGGGCCGGTGCTGCTGCTGATTCACGGCGGCTACTGGCAGATGCGCTCGAAGGACTTCTTCACCTGCTTCGCCGCCGGCCCGATCGCGCACGGCATCAATGTCGCCGCAATCGGCTACACGCTGGCGCCCGACGCCACGCTGGACGACATCGTCGCCGAGATCCATGCCGGGGTCGATGCGCTGGTCGATCAGGCCGGCGCGTTGGGCATCGATGCCGGCCGGATCGTGGTGTCCGGCTGGTCGGCCGGTGGTCATCTCACCGCGACGACCCTGTCGCATCCGAAGGTGAAAGGCGGCGTCGCGATTTCCGGTATCTACGATCTCGAGCCAATCCGCGCATCCTATCTGAATGAGAAGTTGAAGCTCGACGAAGCGATGTCGCAACGGCAGTCGCCGCTGATGCAAGGTGCCGGTCCGGACAAGCCGCTGGCGCTGGTGGTCGGCGGCGCCGAACTGCCGATCCTGCGCCAGCAGACGGCCGACCTCGCCGTGCATCGCATCCAGCACGGCCGGCCCGTGAGCTATCAGGAGATTCCGGGCGCCGATCACTTTTCCATCATGGCGGAGCTGGAAAAGCCGGATGGACGCATCACGACGTTGATCAGGGACATGGTGACAAGGATTTGAGCGCGCTTCTTTCCCTTCCCC
>JAPLPC010000411.1 GCA_026400425.1 Hyphomicrobiales bacterium
AAAACAGAGCGACATATCGAGATCGCGCCCCGTCAGTGGCGACAATCGCGGCTGCAGAGGAACGGGTTCATAGCCGACATCGACCAGAACTCGAACGCGTGTGCGCTCGTACAGTCGTCGCGCCATCTGCGGGATGTCGGTCGATGGATATCGGTTACCGAGAAAGGCCTCGAGTTCCGGTCGGCGCTGTTCCTAAAATACCTCGCCGTGACCTTCGTCATCGAAGCGATACACCATGACGCGGTCATAGCCGGTGCGCGCCTGAAACAGCATCGCAGTCTCATCGCACAATCCGCGCAACGACGACGCCGTTCGTATTTTCTCCAGCGCAGTGGCGATCTGCTTTGAGAGATCCGCCGATGGCCCTGCCCGCTCCAGCTCGATGATGATTCCGCCCTCGGGCGGACGATGCAGAAGAACGTCATAGTTCGCGGCAGGACGACCGATACGGCAGCGCACGGCCATCGGCATGCCCTGTGAGGTCGGATCGAGATGCGGCGCAATGCACATCAGCAGATCGCCATCGAGATCCGCCAAAGGCACACCCAGCACCTTTTCGAGTTTCAGAAAGCTGGCTGCGTTGGCGCTGCACTGGATGACACGATGGTCGGGCTCGCTCACGACAAGCAAAACGCCGTGCGGCTGTATCGAGCCGGCGAGATGGATCTCTTCGCGCTCGCAATTCGATAGATCGGCTGTTCCAAACGCTGGGGTAGTAAGCGTATGCGAGGCCAAATCAAACCTCAGATGTTTCCTCTGCGCCAGACCCCTTGTCGTCGAGGCCGTAACGATCAAGCTTTGCATAAAGGCTTTGGCGACTCAATCCCAGCAATTCGGCGGTTGCAGTGCGATTGCCTTTTGCCAATGCGAGCGCTTCTTTGACGTAGTGCTGCTCGACAATGCTCACCGTGTTCTTCACGAGCTTGCGCAGTGACGATTTGCCGATCTGCTCGCTCACGGACCCCAGTGCAGCCCGCAGCATATCGCCATCGCCGCCGGCCGGAAGCCGACGCGACACATTGCGCAGCAATACGCCGATCTGCTTACCTTCATCTGTGTCGATGCCGGCCGCCGAGATCTCGATGTCGGTATCGGTGCCGAGCTCGCCACGGATCGTGGTGGTGAACATCCGCACGGTTCCGTACCTGTCCAAACTGCTCAGCAACGCGGCCAGGTCGGCTCCAGGCTGCCAAAGCCAGCGACCAAGCGATTGACCGACGGCAGAGCCTTTCGCGCCGACCTGCACGAGATCGAGGAAGGCCTGATTGGCATGCGTGATGATGCCGGCTTGATCGAGCGCCACGAAGCTATCCGGCAGATGCTCGAACAGAGCCTCGACGGACGATTGCGATGCGCTGCTGTGCTCGACCGCCGAATTGACGGGCGTACATTGCAGCAAGAACACATGGCCCGGATCCGCAGTAATCAACGATCCGCGAAGCATCCACGGCTTCGCGTCGGGGCCGAGATGCACCAGAATGCTGAGCGCCTTGCCACGTTCGCGAACCTTGGCCAGCATGTCCCGCACGGCTTCGCGATCCTCCGCTGCCACGTCATGCAGCAATTCGCGGCCGGCCAGATCCTCATTGCGACGGCGGGGAGCGTTGAGCGCCTCGACCGCAGCGCGGTTGGCTTCGACGATCCGGAGATTGGCGGCTGACACGATAATGACGGCTTCGTCGGAGGCCTCAAAGACCAGACGGTAACGTGTCTCGATCTCGCGGAGCTTCCAGTAATCGCGCTCCATCGTCTGCTGCGCTGCAATCAAGCGCGATTGCAACTCAGCGACGGCTTGCAAATTCTTGCCCACCGCGAGCATGCCGGCACGACCGCCGAGCAGCACCGTGGTGAACTCCATCGGAATTTCCGCGCCGCTCGGAAAGCGCTGATTGATCTGACGGAAAGCGCTGATGCCGCTGGCACGTGCGTCGTCCACCATCCGCTTGATCTTATCGCCGCCGGTTTCGCCGCCGATATCGACCCAGGGACGGCCCAGCCAGCCGTCCACGCTCTCGAAATCCATCGCCGGAGACAACGTCACCTCGCGGATGACGCCTTCCATATCAAGCAACAGGGTGATGTCAGGCTGGATCGCAGCAGAAGGAGTCATCTCGTCGATCACCGATCATAAGTAAGAGCCCGAAGCGCAGCAGCGTCAGTGCGTTCCGTGCGAACCCGACATCTTCAGACCGTTGAAAACGACCGGTGTTGCACTTCAATGCACCCACGGCGCCTATGTTGCATGACACACTGCAGCAAAGAGATCACGCCTGACCCGACAACGCAATGACGCACATTAAGCTAAGCGTCAATAAGCCCTTGGTTTGCAACAATCTTATTACGCCCGCGTGCACCGACGGCAACATTCGCGTCTGAACATTTCGAACCGGTTCATGGCGGAACGATTGATTGACAAGAATCGTTTACTTTTTTTAACGTCAAACCACGTTAACAAACGACGCATATCCGTCCGATGTCAGCGTCACGAGCATTCAGGGAGAATAACGCAGTGAATCAACGCCTTACAGTGTTAGCTTTGGTTGTCGCCGCTATGGTGCTGACCAGCAATTCAGGGTTCGCGCAAGACGCCGCCAAGGGCGAACAAGTGTTCAAACAGTGCATGACCTGCCATCGGATCGGGCCGGACGCGAAAAATCTAGTCGGGCCTGCATTGACGGGTGTCATCGGGCGCCAATCCGGTACGGCACCCGGTTTTGCTTATTCTGCGCTGAATAAAGCAGCCGGTGAGAACGGGCTGGTCTGGACGGACGATCTCGTCATGGCCTATCTGCCCGACCCAAACGCCTTCCTGAAAAAGTTTCTAACCGACAAGGGCAAGGCCGACCTCGCAACCGGCTCGACCAAGATGACCTATAAGCTCGAGGACGAACAGAAGCGTAAAGACGTCATCGCTTACATCAATAAGTTCTCGGAAAAGAAGTAAGGGTGGGTCCCGACCGCGGGGTATGCGGTCGGGACGCCCACAGCGCGGCGTAAGGCCGTTCGATGGTCGTGATCCCCCGCGGGAACGGGCAATCCCCGACCCTGGTCGCGCGTCCGCGACCGAACCTCTCAGCGTTGCCAGCGGCCAGCGAGATCGAAGAGATGCGCCATCCCTGCGGCTGCAAGGCTGGCGCAACAAGGCATCCATCCGGCGCCCGCGATCGAGAGCCTAAGCGCGAGCAAGAGAAAACCGCCCGCAAGCAGATTGGGCAACAGAACTTTGAATGGCACGCCCCGCTTGGTCACGCGCCAATAGACGGCAAGCCCAGCGATTTCGACCAAAACAAGCAGTAGGATTGCGTCGATCAATCTGCCGCTCGCGAACAGTTCTGCCACTAGCGATCACCGTGGCAGAGATCGACGCATACGCTCATGCAAAAGGTGCGTTCAGACGGACGACGGTCCAGTTCAGATAGGCTGCGAAAGTCACCCATAACAAATACGGCACCAGGCACAGGCTCGCAGTTCGCGAGATCCGCCAGAATGTCACGATCGGCAGCAGTATCGTGAGCCATAGCACGCAGACCTCTATCAAAGCCCAATCAGGCCGCTTGACCGCAAAAAACAACGTGCTCCAAAGCACATTGAAAAAGCCGTTCATGGCGAACAGTCCGATAGTCAGTTCACGCTGA
>JAPLPC010000440.1 GCA_026400425.1 Hyphomicrobiales bacterium
ACGGCGACGATTTCCAGCTTCTTCTCGAAGCCCTTGGTGACGCCTTCGACCAGATTCGCAATCTGGGCGCGAGCGGTGCCGTAAAGCGAACGCGCGCGCTTGGTTTCCATACGCGGAGCGACCGTAATCTTGCCGTCCTTCATCTCCACCGAGACGTCGTCGTGCACGATGAACTGAAGAGCGCCCTTGGGGCCCTTCATCTTGACGGTCTGCCCTTCTACGTTAGCGGTGACGCCAGAGGCGATCGCGACGGGCTTTTTGCCTACACGGGACATGAGCTATCCTTCCTCAGAACACCGTGAAGAGAACTTCGCCGCCCACGTTCGCGTCTCGCGCGGCGTGGTCGGCCATGATTCCCTTCGGCGTCGACAGAACCGAAATACCGAGGCCATTGCGGACGCGCGGCAGGTTCTTCACCGAGACATAAACGCGGCGGCCCGGCTTGGACACGCGCGCAATCTCGCGAATGACGGGTTCGCCATCGAAATACTTAAGTTCGATTTCGAGCTCGCTGCGGCCGTTGGCATGCTCGATCGACGCGAAGTCACGGATGTAACCTTCGGTCTTGAGAACTTCGAGCACATTTGCGCGCATCTTCGAGCCCGGGGTCGAAACCTTGGACTTGGTACGCATCTGCGCATTGCGGATACGGGTGATGAGATCGCGCATTGGATCGTGCGTTGACATCTGCGATCCTCCCTTACCAGCTCGACTTCACGAGCCCGGGGACCAGGCCGTTGGAGCCGAGGTCACGCAGCGCGATGCGGCTGAGCTTGTTGAGACGATAGACCGAGTGCGGACGACCGGTGACTTCGCAGCGGTTCATGATGCGAACCGGCGACGAGTTACGGGGCATTTCGGCCAGCTTCAGGGTCGCGGCGAACCGCTCTTCCATCGGCTTGTCCTTGTCGGCAATGATGGCCTTGAGACGCGCGCGCTTCGGCGCAGCGTTCGCAGACATCCTCTTGCGACGGTTATTCTTTTCGATCGAACTTTTCTTTGCCATGCTTGGCTCCTGGGTTACCGCGTTTGATCAGCTGGTCGGCTGATCACTGCCGGAACGGGAAATTGAAAGCGGTCAACAAAGCGCGGGCCTCGTCATCGGTCTGCGCGGTCGTGCAAACCGTGATGTCCATGCCCAGCGGCGAATCCCCGGCTTTGTCGAAATCGATTTCCGGGAAAATGATGTGCTCCTTGAGGCCGAGCGAGTAGTTGCCACGGCCGTCGAAGCTCTTGCCGTTGAGACCGCGGAAGTCGCGGACGCGCGGCAGTGCGACGTTCACCAGACGATCGATGAACTCGTACATCTTGGCCTTGCGCAGCGTCACCTTGGCGCCGATCGGCTGGTTTTCACGCAGCTTGAAGGTCGCGATGGCAACGCGCGAATAGGTCACGACGGCCTTCTGGCCGGCGATCAGCGACAGATCGGCGGCAGCGGTCTCGGCCTTCTTACGGTCGTTGACGGCTTCGCCAACGCCCATGTTCAGGACGATCTTGTCCAGACGCGGAACCTGCATGACGTTCTCGTAGCCGAACTGTTCGATCAGCTGGGCACGAATGCTCTCGTCATACTGACTGCGCAGGCGCGGAATGTAGGCGGTCTCAGACATCAGATCTCTGCTCCCGAACGCTTGGCGACACGCACCTTGGTGCCGTCTGCCTGAATCTTGAAACCGACGCGGGTCGGCTTGCCGTCCGCACCAACGATAGCGATGTTCGACAGCTGGATCGGCGCCTCTTTCGAGATGATGCCGCCCTCCTGGGTCTGCGACTGCTTCTGGTGACGCTTGACCAGGTTGACGCCGCGAACGAGCGCCTTGCCCTCGGTCGGGCGCACTTCGAACACCTCACCGGTGCGACCCTTGTCGCGCCCGGTCAGGACGATGACTTTGTCACCCTTGCGGATCTTGGCAGCCATTAC
>JAPLPC010000409.1 GCA_026400425.1 Hyphomicrobiales bacterium
CTGCACCACCACCACACGGTCGCAATAGGCAGCGGCGAGGCCGAGATCATGGGTGATCAGGATCGTGGACATGCCGCGGCTCTTCGTGAGCTCCGTGATCAGATCCATCACCGCTTTCTGCGTGGTGACATCGAGACCCGTGGTCGGCTCGTCGGCGATCAGCAGTTGCGGATTGCAGGCCAGCGCCAAGGCGATCACCACGCGCTGGCACATGCCGCCGGAGAGTTCGAACGGATAGGCATGATAGCGCTCGCGCGGGCGCGCGATCTTGACCTGCTCCAGCGCGTCGATCGCCTTGTCGGCGCGATCGTTGCTGCCGGCCTGGGCATGCTGGCGCAGCACGTCCTCGATCTGATGGCCGACTTTGCGGATCGGATTGAGCGCCGCGCGCGGATTCTGGAAGATCATCGAGATCTCGCGCCTCGCCGCTTTCACATCGATGCCGGAGAACATCACCGCGCCTTCGGCGATGCTGCCGGCGCGATCGAGAATGCGCATCACCGCATAGGACGTCACCGATTTGCCCGATCCGGACTCGCCGACGATGCCGAGCGTCTCGCCCTTGGCGACGGAGATGTCGACCTGCTGCACCGCCTTGACGATGCCGCGGCGGGTGGCGAATTCGACGGTGAGATTCTTGACGTCGAGCAGTGGCTGAGCTGTCATCTCATCCTCCTCATGTACGCCGCTGCGGATCGACGATGTCGCGCAGACCGTCGCCGAGGAGGTTGAAGCAGAACACCGCGATCATCAGCGCAAGGCCGGGAAACAGCGCAATCCACCATTCGCCGGACACCATGAACGAGGCACCTTCGGCGACCATGATGCCCCACTCGGCGGTCGGCGGACGCACGCCGAGGCCGATGAAGGACAGGCCGGCGGCATTGAGGATCGCATAGCCCATGGTGAGCGACATCTGCACGATCATGATCGGCATGATGTTGGGCAGGATATGCACCAGCAGAATCCGCATCTCGCTATTGCCCGACAGCCGCGCTGCCTGCACGAAGCCGGCTTCACGCCGGATATTCGCTTCGGCGCGCGCCACCCGCGCATAAAGCGGAAAGTTCACGATGGCGGTGGCGATGATGATGTTCTGCACGGTATTACCGAGCGCCGCGACAATGCCCATCGCCAGCACGAACAGTGGAAACGCCATGATCGTGTCGGCGATGCGGCCGACGATGCGATCGGTCCAACCACCGAAATAACCGGCGGCAATCCCGGCCAGCCCGCCCATGGCGAAGACCAATGCCACCGAGGCCACGGCGATGAACAGATCGAGCCGGGTCGCCACCACCACGCGGCTGAAGATGTCGCGGCCGAGTTGATCGGTGCCGAACCAGTTGGCGGCCGACGGCGGTTTCAGCGCCTGCATGGTATTGCTGGCGAGCGGATCGTGCGGAACGATATAGGGCCCGAACAGCGCCGCAAACACGATGACGACCAGCAGACCGAAGGCGAAGGCAGTGACGCGATTTTCGCCGAGGATATAGCGGGTGTGCTGCAAGGTGGCGACCAGCCCCGATGTCGGGCGCGGCGTTTGCGGTGCTTCAGCGGTGACGGGCGTTATGGCATTCATCATTGCACCTCAGCCTTCCAGCCGCATGCGCGGATCGATGACGCCGTAAAGAATGTCGATGACCAGATTGATCAGCACATACATGACGGCCATCGTCAGCACGAAACCCTGCACCGGCGCGAAATCCGATGCGATCAGCGCTTCGACGGCATAGGAGCCGATGCCGGGCCAGGCGAACACTTTTTCCACCAGCACATTGGCGCCGAGCAGGAACGAGAAGGTCATCGACAGCGTGGTGATGACCGGCAGCATGGCGTTGCGGAACGCGTAGGTGACGATCACGGTGGGCGGCGACAGACCGCTGGCCCGCGCCGTGCGCACGAAATCCGACGCCAGAATTGCCAGCATCGACGCCCGCGTCATGCGCGCGATCGGCGCCAGCGAGAAGATGGCCAGCGTCGCGGTCGGCAGGATCAACTGACTGAGTGCCGAACGAAATGTCTCCCAGTCGCGGGCGATGACGCTGTCGATCAGGTAGAAGCCGGTGACGGTGGGCGGGGCTGACGCAAACACATCGAGCCTTCCCAGCGGCGCCGGCGACCAGCCGAGCTTGAAGTAGAAGACATAGACCAGCACGAGGCCGGTGAAGAACACCGGCAGCGACACGCCGGCCGTCGTGGTCACCCGGCACAGGTGATCGATCCATGACCCCGGCCGCGTCGCTGCGAGAATGCCGAGCGGGATGGCGATGACGATCGAGATCAGAAGTCCGAACAGCGTGAGTTCTGCCGACGCCGGCAGGCGATTGCGCAATTCGGTCGCCACCGGCTGACCGGTGGTGAGCGAATTGCCGAAATCGCCTCGCGCGAGATCGGCGCTGTAGCGGAAGAATTGCTCGATCAGCGGCTTGTCGAGGCCGAGCTTCTTTCGGATGTCCTCGATGACCTGCTGGTCTGCGGCGGGACCCGCGAAATAGGCCGCGGGATCGCCGGGCAGCGCACGAGTCAGCAGGAACGTCACGATCACCACCCCGATCAAACTCGGGATGGCGAACATCAGGCGCTTGCCGATGAGTGCGAGCATGGCGATCTCCCGATGCTTACGCCTTGACCATCGCGCGATAATCGAGCCGGCGATGGAACCAGTACGCGAAGCCCGATATGTTCTTCTGCATCGCGACGTTCAGATAGGGCTGGTACAGCGGGATGCGCGGGATATCGGTGAAAGCAAGGTCGACGAAACCCTTCACGTCCTTGTCGTAGACCGCCATATCGCCAGTTGCCGCTGCGGTGCGCGCGCCCGCGATCAGCTTGTCCATCTCCGGCGACGAATAGTTCATCGTGTTGAAGATGGAATTTCCGGATCGGTAGCACCAGTAGAAGAAGTATTCGGGGTAATCGAGCCAGCCCGAGAAGATGTTGACGTAGAGCGGCAACACCTTCTTGTTGAGCTCGGTCCGCCAGTTGGCGCCCGGAATCTTGTTGATGGTGGTGCGGATGCCGATCTGCGCCAGCGCTTCCTGGATCAGGATGCACATCGGCTCGTTGACGCCGGCAAAGCCGAGATCGAACGACAGCGTGGTATCGAAGCCCGCGGCCAGGCCGGCCTCGGCCATCAGCGCCTTCGCCTTGACGATGTCGGTGTTGTACTTGGTGGCCTGCGGCCATTTCGCTTCCGTCGGCGTGCCCGCGGCCGCACCGAACATCGGATTGGCGAGGCCGAACATGACGGCGTCGATGATCTTCTGATACGGAATCGCCAGTGCAACGGCTTCGCGCACCTTCGGATTGTTGAATGGCGGCTGCGACACATTCATGCCGAGATACTGGATGCCGTTGCTGATCGGCACCGAGGTGACGTTGAGCTTGCCGACCTTCTTCATCTCGGCGAAATCCTGGTTCGGCAGCTCATACGAGATGTCGGCGTCGCCACGCTCCAGCAGGGCGCGGCGATTGCCGGCCTGCGGCACCATGCGCCAGATCACGCGCTTGATCTTCGGCAACGGGCCGCCGACCCAGGCGTCGTTGCGCTCCATGATGACTTCGGTGCCGGCGGTCCACTTGGTCACCTTGTAGGCGCCGGAGCCGACGGTGTTCATCTTGGTGTATTCGAGACCCCACGGATCCTTCTCGGTCGCGTTCTTCTTCACCAGTTCCGAATTGAGGATGCTCGGCACGATCACGGCGAGATCGGGGATGGTCAGCTTGTCCTTGGTGAGGAAATCGACGCGCAGGGTGTGATCATCGACCACCACGAACTGCTCGGGCTTGGTCAGCGAGCCCGCGCTCATCTGGAAGGTCGGGAAGCCGCCGACACTGACGGAGCGATCGAGCGACCACTTCACGTCCTTCGCCTTCACCGGCGTGCCGTCTTGGAATGTCGCGTTCTTCTTCAGCTTGAAGGTCGCCGACATGTCGCCGATGCTCATGTCCTCGGCGAGTTCACCCCTGAACTTGTCCTTGTCGTAATAGGTGACGCCGCCCGGCCCTTCCTTCATCTCGTGCGTGATGAGGCGGTCGTAGCAGTTCCACGCGACCTCATAGCTCGGCACATTGGTGCCGACGCCCATGATGTCGAGATTGTTGGGTCC
>JAPLPC010000161.1 GCA_026400425.1 Hyphomicrobiales bacterium
CCCGCCGCTCCTTGCTCCGCATCGACATTCAGTTTAGCTCCCCTGTGCCCCGGACGCGATGCGATACGTAGTATCGCTTCGCAGAGCCGGAGCCGTTACGAACGCCGTCGTTTCGTGCGGTCCCGGTCTGCGCAGCAACGCCACGCATTGCATCGCGCCTGGGACACAGGTGTGTCAAAGCAGCGCCGCGCGTCAAGCCGCCTCATTTCGGCTTCGGCGCGAGATCGACGGCCTGGCGCAATGCCTCGATCAGGCTGCGCTCGTCGGCAATGCCCTTGCCGGCGATGTCGAAGGCGGTGCCGTGATCAACCGAGGTGCGGATCACCGGCAGCCCCACCGTGATGTTAACGCCGGATTCGAGGCCGAGCACCTTGATGGGGCCATGGCCCTGATCGTGATACATGGCGACGACCATGTCGTAATCGCCGCGGCCGGCGAGAAAGAACAGCGTATCGGCGGGCAGCGGACCGCGCACGTCCCAGCCCTTCTTCTGGCAGATCTCGATGGCCGGCGTGATCTTCTCGGCTTCCTCGCCATAACCGAACAGGCCGTTCTCGCCAGCGTGCGGATTGATCGCGCAGACGCCAATTTTCGGATTTTTGATGCCGGCCTTCACCAGCACCTCATGGCCGCGGGTGATGACGCGTTCGACCAGGCCGGGCTCGATCTTCTTGATGGCATCGATCAAGCCGATATGCGTGGTCACGTGAATGACGCGCAGTTTCGGCGACACCAGCATCATCGACACTTCCGGCGTGCCGGTGAGATGCGCGAGCAGCTCCGTATGGCCGGGATACTTATGCCCAGCCGCATGCAGCGCTTCCTTCGAGAGCGGCGCGGTGCAGATGCCTTGCGCCTGCCCCGCCTGCACCACCTGCACGGCTTTCTCGATATAGCGATAGGCAGCTTCGCCGGCCACCGGCGACATCTGACCGAACGGCAAATCTTCGGGAACGATCTTCAGATCAACACACTGCACGTTTCCCGATGCGTAATTCGCTTCGCTGGCGTCGGCCAGCGAATCGACGTCCAGTGCGCTGCCGACGATCTTGCCGGCTTGACGCAGACGGCCGGCATCACCGATCACCAGCATGTTGCACAGCGCCTGCGCTTGCGATGTGCCTAGCGCCTTCATGATCACTTCCGGGCCAATGCCGGCCGGATCGCCCATGGTGATCGCAATGGTCGGACGGGTCATGAGAAGCTTCCTTTGGTTCGGACGGCACGAAGACGAGTGCTGATGCGGATGAGGCTCATCTCGTCACCGAAGGCGCCCGCCTTGGTGGCGATCGGCACGGAGAACTGGCCAAGCGTAAGACCGAGCGAGACGCCCGGTTCGATTTCGTCGGCAAGACGGATGCCGTTGACGCCGAAGCGCGACAGCAGCGCTGCTGCGGTTTCGCCGCCGGTGGCCGCAAATGCGCCTATCGCAGGCGCGACGCTTTGCAACGTGACGGCAAGACCTTCGGCGAGTTTGGGTCCCTGCGACATGTCCGGCCGATCGTTCATCACCATCTCCACCAGCGCATCGCCGCCGGACGTCAGATGCTTCGACACGTCGGCGGCAAGCGTTGCACGCTCCGGTGCGTTCGCGTCGAGCAGCGTTTCCGGCGCCACCGGGAAATGCTTCACGGTGCCAGTCTCTTCGAGCTTTCGCGCAGCCGATCGCGATGCGCCGGCGAGTGAGCCGACGACCATGAGCGTGCCCTTCTGGCGTGTCGGGATCGTCAACGCATCGCCGGCGGCATCTTCTTCGAGACCGGCCAGAGCGTGGGCCAAACCCGCGCTGCCGATGAAGAAAGTCGATGGTGACAGATGCGAGCTCGCTTGCGCGATCAGGTGCAGGTCATCGTCGGTCTCGGCGTCACAGCATGCAACGACATCGCCTTCGGCAGCGAGTGTGACGAAAACGGATTTCAGACCGCCACCACGAATGGTGGCAAGGGTTACCTTCTCGCCGCGGATGCCGGCAGTCGCCAGCATATCGACGAGATCGGCAGTCGGATAAGTGTGGTCGCGCTGCCAG
>JAPLPC010000665.1 GCA_026400425.1 Hyphomicrobiales bacterium
GGATCTGCTCGGCCAGTTGCAGCCCGATGCCGCCAGCGCCGACGATGCCGATGATGGTGGCCGAGCGTGTGTTCGACTCGATGAAATACAGCACCTGTCCGGCAATCACCGGCAGCACCTGGGGCATCAATCCGAAGCGGATCTCATGCAGGGGACTGCCGCCGGAAGCCCGGATGCCCTCGACCTGCTTCTTGTCCGCGCCCTCGATGGCTTCGGAAAACAACTTTCCGAAGGCGCCGAAATCCGAGACGGCGATGGCGAGCACACCTGCAAAAGGCCCGAGACCGACGACATTGATCCAGACCAGCGCCCAGATCAGCGTATCGACGCCGCGGATCGTATCCAGCGAGCGCCGCACCGGGAAACGCAGCCATGCTGACGGAATGACGTTGCGCGCTGCCAGCAGGCTGACCGGGAGCGCCATCAAAGCGGCCAGCGTGGTGCCGAGCACCGCGATCGACAGCGTCTCGCCCATGGCCTGCAGATAGGCCGGCAGCGACGAGCCGGGATCCGGCGGGATCATCATCATGGTGATCCAACCCAGTTGCTGGATTCCATTGAGCATGCGCGCCGGCGAGAAATCGAGTTCGACGAGGCCGAAGATCAGCAGCGCCAAGGCGGCGACCAGAACCGTCGGGGCTCCCGCGCGCGATGTCAGCGGGCGATTGAACACGCCGGGATAGCGGCTGCGCAGCCCGGCGGTATCGATGTCATTCGGCGGGTTCACGACCGCGTCTCCTTGCCGAACAGGCGCCCGCGCAGCCACCCGGTGCCGATATCGATCACGAATACGGTGACGATGATCATCAGTAGAATGGCGCTGACGTCGGAATAATAGAATTTGCGCACGGCGACGACGAGTTCCTGTCCGATGCCGCCGGCGCCGACGAAGCCCATCACCGAGGCGCCGCGCACATTGATCTCGAAGCGCAGCAGCGTGTAGCTGGCAAAGCCCGCCGAAACCTGCGGCAGCACCGCAAACCGCATGCAGTCGATCCAGCTGGCGCCGGTGGAGCGAATGCCTTCCACCGGCTTCATGTCGATATTCTCGACGATCTCGCCATACAGTTTGCCGAGCGCACCGACGCAGTGGATGGCGATCGCCAGCACGCCGGCCATCGGACCGAGCCCGAAGGCGATGACGAAGATCAGCGCGAACACGATGTCCGGCACCGTGCGGCAGAATTCCATGAAGCGCTTGACGACGAAGCGCAGCCAGCGCGACGGCGCCGTGTTCTCGGCCGCGAGGAAATTCAGCCCGAACGCCAGCACGGCGCCGACGATGGTGCCGACATAGCTGATCAGAACGGTCTCGCCGAGCAGCTTCAGCCACTTGTCCCAGCCCCAGAACCATTCGGCGACGTCATTCCATACGCGCACACCGCTATCGAGGGTGAAGATGCGATCGAAATAGCTGAAGAAATTGCCGATTTTCGCGATGAAGGTCGCAATGTTGACCTCGGCACCGATCGCCGCGACGAACAACACGACGGCACAGGCCGCGACCGAAAGCAGCGTGCGCAGTCGACGACGCGATACCGCCTACGCATCGTTGAGGACGGCGAGCTGCTGGCTCGGCAGGATGGAGACGGCGGCGGGCATCGGGGAATCCAGAAGGATTTCACTGTCGGAATAGAAGCGCTCGAATGAACCTCGCCCCGCTTGCGGGGAGAGGTCGCCTGCAACATGCGAAGCATGTGCAACCTGCGGTCATCGATCCACCCTCTCCCCGCGTGCGGGGAGAGGGAAGAAACACGTCTTACGACGCCTTCTTCTTGCGCAGGGCGTCGACGAACCTGATCAGGTCGATGGTCGCGTCCCAATCCTTGGTGGTCGCGGCATGGAAGCCCTTCTTCTGGCCGTCCGACAGCCTGTCGAACGCGGCCTTGTCCTTGGTCGGGGCTTCTTCGAACGCCTTGCGGATAGCGGTTTTCAGATCTTCCGGCAGGTCCGAGCTGTAGGCATAGGGACCGTTGATGATCGGCGCCGACTTGTGGACGATACGGAAGTCGCCCTTCTTCATCGCCGAGCCGTCGGCATTCTTCAGCATGCCTTTGTGCAGCATCTGCTGCAGCGTGGAGTCGTCGTCATTGGTCCACTGGTTGGCGGCGACGTCCACGGTGCCCTGGGACAGCGCCAGCAACGCGTTCTCGTGGCTGCCGGTGAAAACGACCTTGCTGAAATAGGTGTCGGCGTCGGTGATGCCCATCTTGTCGAGCTCGAAGCGCGGCACATTGTTGCCAGAGGTCGAGTTCGGATCGACGAGGCCGAGATTCTTGCCCTTCAGCTCCTGCACGGTCTTGTAGGGGCTCGTCGCCTTGACGAAGAACACCGAATAGTAGCCGGTCGAACCATCGACGTTGATGTCGTTGGCAAAGGCATCGGTCTGCACCCCGGTCAGGCGCGCGCGGGCGAACGAGGCCGAGCCATAGCTGGCGATCTGGATATTGCCCGAACGCTGGCCTTCGATGACGGCCGCATAGTCATTGGCGATGCGCAGATTGACCTTCACGCCCAGCTCTTTCGAGAGATAGGTGATGAAAGGTCCCCAACGCTCGGTCACGCCCGACGCATTTTCTGCCGGGATGATCGCGAAGGTCAGTTCCGGATACTTGGCCTTATAGTCCTGCGCCGAAGCGGTGCCGGCGGTGAAAGCGAGCACGGCGGCGCCGAGCATGATGGAGCGACGGTTGATCATGACAATCCCTGCGTGATCTGGAGAGGTGACGACGGTTCTTGTGGGTAGGCGGAACATCACGCCACGGCAGCGGCGCCGTAGTCGGGCACACGCGCAGCGACCGGCACCGGCACGGGCGCCGATCCCATCACCTCATCGGCTTCGAGATCGTAGAGTTCGCGCGCGATGTGTTCGGTGAGCTCTGCCGGCCCGCCGTCGAACACGATGCGCCCGGCCGACATGCCGATCAGGCGATCGCAATAGCTGCGGGCCAGATCGAGCGAGTGCAGGTTGCACATCACGGTTATTCCGAAATGCTTGTTGATCCGCAGCAGCGCATCCATGACGATGCGGGTGTTGCGCGGATCGAGCGAGGCGATCGGCTCATCGGCCAGAATAATGTCGGGTTGCTGTACCAGCGCGCGGGCAATGGCGACGCGCTGCTGCTGACCGCCGGACAGTTGATCGGCGCGCTGCGAAGCGTATTGCGCCATGTCGAATTGCTCGAGCGCCGACATCGCCAGCGCGCGATCCCGCTCGGGCCACATCTGGGTGAGCGAACGCCATTGCGGCATGTCGGCAAGGCGGCCCATCAACACATTGGTCAGCACATCGAGACGACCGACGAGATTGAACTGCTGGAAAATCATCGCCGACCGCGCGCGCCATTGGCGCAGCTCACGGCCCTTGAGCGCGGTGACGTCGAGGCCGTCGAATGCGATGCGGCCCGAGGTCGGTTCGGCGAGCCGGTTGATCATCCGCAGCAACGTCGATTTGCCGGCACCGGAACGTCCGATCACGCCAACAAACGCACCTGGTGCGACCTCGAAATTAGCATTATCGACCGCTGCCTTGGTACCGAAACGGCACGTCAGGCTTTCGACTGCAAGCATGTGTGACTCCAGCGTTAACCAGCCATGCACGCCTATCGCCGGCCGATGACAGCGATGTGACGCGACTGTCACAATGCTTAACCCGCAGCCCTGCGGCACTCGCAGATGGATTTTCACGGATTTGTCATGCCGCCGTCACGAAACGATCTGATGACGTGCGCGCAAACGCCGCTTCACGGATGTGTCATGGTTGGAAAACTTTTGTCGCTCGATCCGCTCATCGAGCCAGGTGCGAAGCTGAAAGACGCTTCGTTCGGCCGCTACAACGAGATCGGCGCGCGCACCGTGCTGCATGAGGTGTCGCTTGGCGATTACTCCTATGTCGAGCACGATTCCCAAATCGCCTATGCGCGCATCGGAAAATTCTGCTCGATCGCTTCCATGACCCGGATCAATCCCGGCAATCACCCGATGCAGCGCGCGTCGCAATCGCATTTCACATACCGTGCCAGCACCTACTTTCCTGGCGAAGCCGACGATAGCGACTTTTTCGCATGGCGGCGAGAGCACCACTGCACGATCGGCCACGATGTCTGGATCGGCCACGGTGCGGTCGTGCTGCCGGGCCGACAGGTGGGCACGGGCGCGGTGATCGCTGCAGGCGCCATCGTCACCAAGGACGTCCCGCCCTACACGATCGTGGCTGGAAATCCGGCCCGACCCATCCGTCGTCGCTTCTCCAACGCCGTGGAACAAGGGCTGATGGATCTCGCATGGTGGGACTGGGAGCACGACGCCTTGCGAATGGCGCTCCCGGATTTCCGCGCCTTGCCGGTGGCAGATTTTTTGAGCAAGTATAAAGGCGTCAAGCCTACGCCGCAGATGGACGCGACATGACGGATATCTTTATCGAAGGTGGACGGACTCTGATCGGCCAGGAGATCGTCGATTCGTCGATGACCATCTCGGATGGCTGCATCGCGGAGATCGGCGCCCCCGTGCACGGCGCCTGTGGCCTCGACGCCCGCGGCCTGCTGGTGATGCCCGGTATCGTCGATATCCATGGCGACGCATTCGAGCGGCAATTGATGCCGCGCCCAGGTGTGGACTTCCCGGTCGATGTGGCGCTGATCGACAGCGACAAGCAGGCCATCAGCAACGGCA
>JAPLPC010000064.1:0-9485 GCA_026400425.1 Hyphomicrobiales bacterium
CGCCCTTCACGATCTATGCCCATCAACGCGTATTGGCGATCCTCAGGGCAAACAGCATTTTCAACGTTCTGTCGGACAAGCATGTGCAACGCGAGTCCATCGAGATCGATCACGGCTTTGCGCTGCATCTGCAGGATGGCGCGGCGTCGGGGCTGGACGTGCTGCCATTCACCGTGCCCGGCAAGGGCGCATGGTATCTCGAAGGTCAGACACATCCGGCCGGCGCCGAGGGCGACGGCGATACGCTGGGGCTGCGCATCAGCGAGACCGCCAGCGGCAAGCATTTCTACTTCATCGCGGCCTGCGCCCGCGTGACCCCCGAACTGAAAACGCGCATCCAGGGCGCGCCGCTGCTATTCTTCGACGGCACGGTGTGGCGCGATGACGAAATGATCGCGGCCGGGCTCGGCCAGAAAACCGGACAGAGCATGGGACATATCGCCATGTCAGGAAACGAAGGCGCCATTGCCTCGCTGGCCGATGCCGGAATCGCGCAGAAGTTCTTCCTGCATATCAACAACTCCAATCCGGCTTTGCTGCCCGATTCGCCGGAGCGCGCGGCGCTGACCACGACGGGCTGGCAGATTCCTCATACCGGGATGGAGATCACGCTGTGAAGCACTCGGCACTGTCGATCGATGCCAGCGTTCCCCTCGATACGGCGGAGCAACTGGAAGCGGCTTTGCGCGAAATCGGCGCGACGCGCTATCACAGCCTGCATCCGTTTCACAAACTGCTGCATGGCGGCCAGCTGACCAAGGGCCAGGTGCAGGCGTGGGCGCTGAACCGTTACTTTTACCAGAGCACCATCCCCATCAAGGATGCGGTGGTGATCTCACGCTTCCGCGATCGCGCCACACGGCTGGAATGGCGCCACCGCATCGAGGATCACGATGGCGACGTCGGCGCCGAAGGCGGCATCGAACGCTGGCTCAAGCTGACCGAAGGGCTCGGGCTCAATAGTGCCTATGTGGAATCCACCGAGGGCATTCTGCCGGCGACGCGGTTTGCGGTGGAAGCCTATGTGCACTATGTCCGCGACCGCTCGCCGCTGGAGGCGATCGCCTCGTCGCTGACCGAATTGTTCGCGCCGAACCTGCATGAGGAACGGATTTCCGGGATGCTCAAGCATTACGACTTCGTCAATCCGGACATCATGAGCTATTTCTCGCGCCGCCTGACCCAGGCGCCGCGCGATGCCGGCTTCGCGCTCGATTACGTCAAGCAACATGCCACCACCCCGGCGGAGCGCCGGCTGGTCGCCAATGCGCTGATCTTCAAGACCAACGTGTTGTGGGTGCAGCTCGACGCGCTATATCATGCCTATGTGGACGGCCATGTGCCGCCGGGCGCCTTCGTGCCTGCGGCCAATTAGAGATCAATCATGACGGAGCAGCCGCGCAACCGTCGCATGGAAGTCTCCGAGGCGAGCAAACCCATCCTGCCGCGCCATGCCCGGCTGAAATTCGACGAAACGCGGCAGGTCTGGGTAATCCTGGCGCCGGAGCGGGTGCTGGCACCGGACGAAATCGCAGTGGAGATCCTGCAACTCTGTGACGGCGCGCGCAGCGTGGCCGATATCGTCGAACTGCTGACGGCCAAATACAACGCGCCGCGCGCTGATATCGTCACCGACGTCATCGCCATGCTGCAGGATCTCGCCGACAAGGGCTTTCTCACCCAGGCACGGGAAGCGGCGCCATGAGCAGGCTCATACAAGATGCTGCCATCACCGATGCGAGTCCCGTTGTTCAGGACAGCCCCGTTGTTCAGGATAGCCTTGCCGTTTTGGAACGCACGCGATCGACGGCGGAGACGTATGGCATTCCCCTCGCTGTGCTGGCCGAGCTCACCCACCGCTGCCCGCTGCAATGCCCGTATTGCTCGAACCCGGTCGAACTCGATCGCACCAATAGCGAGCTCACCACGGACGAATGGAAAAAGGTGCTCAGCGAACTCGCCGAGATCGGCGTGCTGCAGATCCATTTTTCCGGCGGCGAGCCGGCGGCGCGTAAGGACCTCGTCGAACTGGTGCAACACGCCACCGATGTCGGGCTGTATTCCAACCTCATCACCTCGGCGGTGCTGCTGACGCGCGACAGGCTCGCTGCCTTGGCCGATGCCGGCCTGTGCCATGTCCAGATCAGCTTCCAGGGCAATGAGCCCGTCGTCGCCGACCGCGTCGGCGGCTATCGCGGCGGTCATGCCAAGAAGCTCGACGTGGCGCGCTGGACCCGCGCGCTCGATCTGCCGCTCACGGTGAATGCCGTGATGCACCGTCAGAACCTGCATCAGCTCGCGGATATCATTCAGATGGCCGTCGATCTCGATGCCGACCGGCTCGAAGTGGCCAATGTGCAATATTACGGCTGGGCGCTGAAGAACCGCGCGGCCCTGATGCCGACCATCGAACAGATCGACGACACCACCCGCATCGTCGAAGACGCGCGCATGCGGCTGAAGGGCGTTCTCGACATCGACTTCGTGGTGCCCGACTATTACGCGCTGCGCCCCAAAAAATGCATGGGCGGCTGGGGCCGTCAGTTCTTCAACATCTCGCCGGCCGGCAAGGTGCTGCCCTGCCACGCCGCCGAGACCATCACCGGGCTCGATTTCGAAAGCGTGCGCAGCAATCATTCGATCGCCTGGATCTGGCAGAATTCAGAAGCCTTCAACCGCTATCGCGGCACCGGATGGATGCCGGAGCCGTGCCAGAGCTGCGCGTTCAAGGAGATCGATTTCGGCGGCTGCCGATGCCAGGCCTTTGCATTGACCGGCGATGCCGGCAACACGGATCCCGCCTGCACGCTGTCGCCGCACCATGCAGAGATCTTCAAGGTCGCGGAAGCCGAATCCAGCGCAGGCGCCGATCGCTTTCTGTATCGCAACTTCAAGGGCGGCACGCTGGAGCCGCAAGACGAAGCAAGGCAAGATATTTCAAATGGCCGCTGACTCTCCCGCCCCCGTGTCCGGCGATGCTTTCGCGACGTTGACCTCCGAACATCTCGATGTCGGCGACGGCCATACGATCTATGTGGAAAGCGTCGGCTGCACCGATGGCATTCCGGCGGTCTATCTGCATGGCGGGCCCGGCTCGGGCTGCCAGCCCGATCATCGCCGGCTGTTCGACCCGCAGCGTTTCCACACTGTCCTGTTCGACCAGCGCGGCGCCGGCCGCAGCAAGCCGAAGGGATGTCGCGCGCACAATACGCTGCCGCATCTGATTGCGGACATGGAGACGATCCGGCGCAAATTCGGTTTCGACAAATGGCTGGTGGTCGGCGGCTCCTGGGGCGCGACATTGGCACTGGCCTATGCGCAGGCGCATCCCGCGCATGTCAGCGGCATCGTGCTGCGCGCCACGTTCTTCGCGACCCGCGAAGACCTGCACGACGTTTTCAACATGATCCTGCCGCGGCACTATCCCGATTTGCACGCCGATTATCTCAGCGTGCTGCCGGAGCACGAGCGCAGCGATCCCATTCCGCATTTCTATCGCCGCATTCTCGATGCCGACCCTGCCGTGCACGCGCCGGCCATCCGCGCCTGGGGCGGCACCGAGGCGATCCTGTCCGAAGTGGCGCCGAAGCGCACGCGGCTCGATCGCACAGCACTCTCAAGTTCGACCGGGCCGATGCCGGCCACGCCTGCGATGGAAGCGCATTATTTTTCGCATGACGCCTTCATGCGGCCGCAGCAGTTGATGGAAGATGCCGGACTCCTCGCGGGCATTCCCGGCGTCATCGTGCAAGGGCGTTACGACCTGCTCTGCCCGCCCGCAGGCGCACATGCACTCGCGGCACGCTGGACCGATGCCGATCTGCGGATCATCGAAGGCGCCGGCCATAGCTTGTATGATCCCGGCATCCGCGATGCCGTGATGAAGGCGATTGCGGATGTCGCATCGAAACAGAAATAGGACTGCACCATGCCCATCGCCGGCTCGGGAATGCTGATGACGTCGATGGATATCGATCCGGCGCATGAGCGGGAATTCAACCAGTGGTACGACCGCGAACATCTGGCCGAGCGCGTCGCCATCCCCGGCTTCATGGAGGCGCGGCGCTATGTGGCGGTGAATGCCGCGCCGAAATATCTCGGCCTGTATTCGACCGCAAGTTTCGACGTGCTGGACAGCGATGCATACCGCACCGCTTTGGCCAACCAGACCGCGTGGTCTCTGGAAAATATCGGGCGCTTCAAGAACATGCTGCGCTCGGTGGCGCGCATCACCGTCAGCCGTGGCCAGGGCCGCGGTGCCGCGCTCGGCCTGCTCCGCGTTCGGCCTCCCGAGGGCGATGTCGATGGACTGCGCCAGGCGCTTCGCGCCTTGCTCGACCCCGGCGACATCGACGGCATCATCTCGATGCGTCTGATGGAGAGCGACCCGCGTTTGTCGAAGCCGCTGACCGACGATCCGGCCGCACCCAATCCCGCAGCGCGCGACTGGTATGCCCTGATCGACGGCACCGGCATCGAGTCGGTCACGGCGGCCATGACCGGGCGTTTCGACGCGACGATTGCAGCCGAAGGCGGCGCGACGATCTCCGCCGGCACCTATCGCCTGATGTGGGATCTCGCGCGCGACAACCTCTGACCCGATGGAGCGTCGTGAAACGGCACTGCTGAGTCGAGCATGCCGTCGACGACCTGGGCTGCGCGGTCACACCGGTGTCACGCTCGACAACACAATGTTGGGATCGGCGGCAGGCGCGCAAACTGGAACCGTTCGTCTTGCCATGCGTAGGGTTTTGGGGCGATCATGGACAGGGCCTGGGCTTTCGCGCGCCGTTCGCCTTTGACAAACCAGAACCGAAGAGCATCATGAATCCCGTCAAAGCACTCGAATTACATGGTCAGGCCGTCTGGCTTGATTTTCTCGCACGCGGTTTCGTCGCCAAGGGCGATCTGAAGAAGCTGATCGAGAGCGACGCCGTGAAGGGCGTGACCTCCAATCCCGCGATCTTCGAAAAGGCCATCGGATCGTCCGACGAATATGACGCGCCCATCGCGGCTGCGCTGAAGTCGGGCGACAAGACACCGGCGGATCTGTTCGAGGCGCTTGCGGTGGAAGACATCCAGCACGCCGCCGACGTGTTGAAGCCGGTCCATGATGCAACCAAGGGCCGGGACGGTTTCGTCAGCCTCGAAGTCTCGCCCTATCTGGCGCTCGATGCGGAAGGCACCATCGCCGAAGCCAAGCGGTTGTCAAAGAGCGTCAAGCGGCCAAACCTGATGGTGAAGGTGCCTGCAACGCCGGAATGCATCCCCGCCATCGAGCATCTGATCGGGGAAGGCATCAGCATCAACGTCACGCTGCTGTTTGCACAGAAGAGCTATATCGAGGTGGCCAAAGCCTATCTGAATGGCCTTGAAAAATATGTCGTCGGGGGCGGCGATCCCTCGGGCATTGCCAGCGTGGCGTCATTCTTCGTCAGCCGGATCGACAGCCAGGCCGACAAGCAGCTCGACGAGAAAATCGCACAGGCGAATGACCCCGCCGAGAAGGAGCGCCTCAAGTCGCTGAAGGGCAAGGTGGCGATCGCCAATGCCAAGCTGGCCTATCAGGAATATCTGAAACTGTTCGCCGGCCCGCGCTGGGACAAGTTGAAGGCCAAGGGTGCGCAGCCGCAGCGCCTGCTGTGGGCGTCCACCGGCGTCAAGAGCAAGGACTATCGCGACACCATGTATGTGGAGGAGCTGATCGGCAAGGATACGGTGAACACCGTGCCGCCCGCGACGCTCGACGCCTTCCGCGATCATGGCGCTGTCCGCGACAGTCTCGAAGAAGGAATCGACGACGCGAAGAAAGTGCTCGAAGACTTCGCCAAGACCGGCATTTCGCTCGACAAGATCACCACCGATCTGGTGACGGACGGCGTCAAGCAATTCGCCGACGCCGCCGACAAACTATACGGCGCCGTCGCCTACAAACGCGCGACCTCGCTGGGCAAAGCCGTCGGCCAACAGGCGCTGCAGCTCGGCGACGCATTGAACAAGACCGTCGCTGACAGCACCGAGGAATGGCGCGCATCGGCGAAGATCCGCCGGCTCTGGCACAAGGATGCGTCGGTCTGGACCGGCGCTGACGAAGCCAAGTGGCTGGGATGGCTCAACAGCGCTTTCGCGGAGAAGGTGAAGCTCGCTGATTACACCGATTTTGCGAAGTGGGTGAAGGCGCAGGGCTTCAGCGATGCCGTGGTGCTCGGCATGGGCGGCTCGAGCTTGGGGCCGGAAGTGCTGGCGGTGACGTTCGCGCAGGTGTCCGGCTTCCCGAAACTGCATGTGCTAGACTCCACGGATCCCGCGCAGGTGGCGACGCTGACCAAGCAGGTGAACATCGGCAAGACGCTGTTCATCGTCTCCAGCAAATCCGGCGGCACCACCGAGCCGAATGTCATGAAGAACTATTTCTTCGGCGAAGTGAGCAACGCGGTCGGTGCCGACAAGGCCGGCGCGCATTTCATAGCCGTCACCGATCCCGGCTCGTCGCTCGAGAAGGTGGCGAAGGATCAGAAATTCGCGCGCATTTTCCACGGCGATCCCGCGATCGGCGGCCGCTATTCGGTGCTGTCGCCGTTCGGCCTGGTGCCAGCCGCTGCGGCCGGTCTCGATCTGTCGAAACTGCTGGAGCATACGCTGTCGATGGTTCGCTCCTGCGGACCCGATGTGCCGCCGTCGGAGAATCCCGGCGTGCAGCTCGGGCTCGCCATGGGCCATGCCGGCGTCGAGGGACGCGACAAGGTCACCATACTGTCGTCGAAAGCGATCGCCGACTTCGGCGCCTGGGCCGAACAGCTGATCGCGGAATCGACCGGCAAGGATGGCAAGGGCCTGATCCCGATCGATGGCGAGACGCTGGGCGAGCCCGGTGTCTATGGCAACGACCGCTTCTTCATCGATCTGCGCGTCGATGGCGAGGCGGAGAAGGCCCATGACGACAAGCTGGCAGCCCTGGAGAAGGCCGGCCACCCGGTGTCGCGCATCACCCTGCCCTCGATCGACCATATCGGCCAGGAGTTCTTCCGCTTCGAGATTGCAACCGCCGTGGCCGGAGCCGTGCTCGGCATCAATCCGTTCAATCAACCCGATGTCGAAGACGCCAAGATCAAGACGCGTGAATTGACCTCGGCGTTCGAGAAGACGGGATCGCTGCCGCCGGAGACACCGGTGGTCACCACTGCCGAGGCCGACCTCTACACCGACGACAGCAACGCCGAACTGCTCAAGAAGGCCGGCGCCAATGGCGATCTGGCGTCGTGGATCAAGGCGCATTTCCGCCGCGTCACGCCGGGCGATTACGTGGCGCTGCTGGCTTATGTCGAGCGCGATGCTGCGACGATCGACACACTGCAGGCAATGCGGATGGCGGTGCGCGACAAGAAGAAGGTCGCGACCTGCGCCGAATTCGGGCCGCGCTTCCTGCATTCGACCGGCCAGGCCTATAAAGGCGGACCGGACTCGGGCGTGTTCCTGCAGATCACCACGGATGATGCCAGGGATCTTGCGATCCCCGACTATCGCGCTAGCTTCGGCGTTATCAAAGCAGCCCAAGCGCGCGGCGATTTCGAAGTTCTGACCGATCGCAGTCGCCGCGCTTTGCGCGTGCATCTGAAAGGCGATCTTAAATCCGGCCTCGCTTTGCTCGACAAGGCGATCACCGACGCGCTGAACTGAAGAAGCTCGACAGGCCCGGACATCGCTCCGGGCCTCTCGCAATCAAAGATAAGGACATCGCAAAATGCAACTCGGCATGATCGGCCTCGGCCGAATGGGCGGAAATATTGTCCGCCGCCTGATGAACAACGGTCACACCGCCGTGGTCTATGACAAGGACGTCAAGGCGGTCGATGCTCTCGCGAAAGAAGGCGCCGTGGGCGCGTCGTCGCTGGAGCAGTTCGTCGAGAAGCTCGCCAAGCCTCGCCATGTCTGGGTGATGCTGCCGGCCGGCAGGATCACCGAGACCACCATCGATGCGCTGTCGAAGCTGCTCGAGCCCGGCGACACCATCATCGATGGCGGCAACACGTTCTGGCAGGATGACGTCCGCCGCGGTCTCGCGTTGAAGGACAAGCAACTGCATTACGTCGATGTCGGCACCTCCGGCGGCGTCTGGGGCATCGATCGCGGTTACTGCATGATGATCGGCGGCGAGAAGGACGTCGTGGACCGCCTCGATCCGATCTTCAACACGCTGGCGCCCGGCATCGGCGACATCCCGCGTACCCCCGGCCGCGACAATTCCGATCCGCGCGTGGAGAACGGCTATATTCATGCCGGCCCGGTCGGTGCCGGGCATTTCGTCAAGATGATACACAACGGCATCGAATACGGGCTGATGCAGGCCTATGCCGAGGGTTTCGACATTCTCAAGAATGCGAATATCGAGGCACTGCCGGAGGCGCATCGCTTCGATCTCAATCTGCCCGACATCGCCGAAGTGGGGCGCCGCGGCAGCGTCATCCCATCATGGCTCCTTGACCTCACGGCATCGGCATTGGCCAAGAGCGGCGAGTTGAAAGAGTATTCCGGCTTCGTCGAGGATTCCGGCGAAGGCCGCTGGACGGTGAATGCGGCCATCGACGAGGCCGTACCGGCCGAAGTGCTGACGGCCGCCCTGTTCGCACGTTTCCGCTCGCGACAGGAACATACGTTTTCGGAAAAGATTCTATCCGCTATGCGCGCCGGTTTCGGCGGCCACAAAGAGCCTCAGCAGCATCCGGACCCCAAGGGGCAGGTCGCGCCTGACATCGTGAAATAGCAATCGGAGCCGTCAGTGACTGCCCAACCCAACGACAAGATCAAGAAACCCGATCCCTGCGCCTTCGTCATTTTCGGTGTCACCGGCGATCTCGCGCACCGGCTGGTGATTGCGGCGCTGTATAATCTGCAGGCGTCGAATCTGCTGCCGGACAAGTTCTGCGTGGTCGGCATCGCCCGCAAGGGCATGACCGGCGATGCGCTGCGCGAGGACCTTCTCAAAGGCCTGAAGCAATATGCGACGCGTCCGGTCGATGACGCCATCGCGCAGAAGCTGCTCAACTGCGTGACCTGCATCGAGGCCGATCCAAGCGAGCCGGACAGCTTCGACAGCATGAAGGATCAGCTGGACAAGCTCGAGCAGGAGCGCGGCACCGGCGGCAACCGGCTGTTTTATCTCGCCACGCCGCCGTCGGCCTTCGCGCCGATCGCGCAGCAGCTCGGCCGCACCGGCATGCTGAAGGAAAATGGATCCTGGCGGCGGCTGATCGTCGAGAAGCCGTTCGGCACCGATCTGGAATCGGCCAAGAAGCTCAACAAGGAATTGCTCGGTCTGATGAACGAGCAGCAGATCTACCGGATCGATCACTATCTCGGCAAGGAGACGGTGCAGAACATCCTGGTGCTGCGCTTCGCCAATGGCATCTTCGAGCCGCTCTGGAATCGCAACCATATCGATCACGTGCAGATCACCGTGGACGAGAAGCTCGGCGACGGCCATCGCG
>JAPLPC010000064.1:9536-11903 GCA_026400425.1 Hyphomicrobiales bacterium
CGCGACATGGTACCGAACCATCTGTCCCAGCTGTTGTCGCTGGTCGCCATGGAGCCACCGGCACGCTTCGAGGCCAATGCGGTGCGCTCGGAAAAGGCCGAGGTGCTGGCTGCATTGACGACGCAGACCGAAGACGAGGCGCTGACGAATTCCGTGCGCGCGCAATATGTCAGCGGTCGTGTCGGCGACGACGATATCATCGACTATCTCAAGACCGACGACGTCAAGCCCGACAGCACCACCGAAACCTATGTCGCGCTGAAGCTGATGATCGACAACTGGCGCTGGGCCGGCGTGCCGTTCTATCTGCGCACCGGAAAGGCGCTCGGCGTCAAACGTACCGAAGTGGCGATCAAGTTCAAGCAGGCGCCGTTCGCCATGTTCCGCGATCTGTCGATGGAAAGCCTGGCGGAAAACTACCTGGTGATCGCCGTCGAGCCGAACGAAGGCATCTCGCTGAAGTTCAACTCCAAGGTGCCCGGCCCCGCCGTCAATATCGACGGGGTGGAGATGAAGTTTCGCTACAAGGACTATTTCAACGCCTCGCCGGCGACGGGTTACGAGACGCTGATCTATGACTGCATGATCGGCGACAATATCCTGTTCCAGCGCGCCGACAGCGTCGAAGCCGGATGGCGCGCCGTGCAGCCATTTCTCGATGCGTGGAAAAAAGCCGGCAACAAAGGCCTCGAGACCTACAAAGCCGGCAGCGAAGGACCGGAGGATGCCGATGAATTGCTCAAGCGCGACGGTCGCAGCTGGCGGTTCTTGAGCTGATGGCTGCCCCTCGCGACATCATCGAAGTCTCGGACGCGGCTGCCCTCGCCGTCGCCGCCGCCGAGCGGCTGATCAAGCGGATCGATGCCAATGCCGGAATGCCTGCGATCTGCCTGACCGGCGGATCGAGCCCGAAGCGGCTGTATGAGCTGCTGGCGACCGAGAGCTATCGCTCGCGCATCCCGTGGGCGCGCGTGCACTGGTTCATCGGCGACGACCGCTTCGTGCCGTCAACCGATCCATTGAACAATATGGCGATGGCACGCACAGCCTTTCTCGATGCCTGCGCGCCGGCTGAAAATGTCCATGCCATTCGCACGGATGCCGCCAGCCCCGATGACGCCGCCATGCTCTATGCACGCGAGTTGCAGGATTTCTACGGCAGCACTCAGCTCGACGCTGCAAAGCCACTGTTCGACCTCGTGCTGCTCGGCGTCGGGCCGGACGGCCATGTGGCGTCGCTGTTTCCCGGCTATCCCGGCATCGCGGTGACGGACCGATGGGTCGTCGGCGTGCTCGAAGCGCATGTGGCCCCGTTCGTGCCACGCGTCAGTCTGACCCTGCCGACGCTCGCATCCTGTCGCGAGATGCTGTTCCTGCTCAGCGGTGAGGATAAACGCAGCATCGTCGGCCGCGTGCTCGCCGGCGAAGATCTGCCCGCCAATCGGGCGCGCTCCAACGACCAGACCGTGTTGTTGTGCGAGCGCGCGGCATTGACGGAGAGGGACAGTGTCTGACCCCACACCGCGCGCGCTGATCGTCATGGGTGTTTCGAGCTCGGGCAAGAGCTCGATCGGCAAGGCGCTGGCAGACAAGCTCGGCTGGCGGTTTGCCGACGGTGACGATTTTCATCCACCCGCGAATGTCGAGAAACAGCGTGCGGGGCAGCCGCTCACCGACGACGATCGCTGGCCCTGGCTGCAAAGCATCGCCGATGAAATCGATAGCTTCACCGCAAAGGGCGGCAGGATCGTCATCGCCTGTTCGGCGCTGAAACGCGCCTATCGCGATCTGCTTCTGCACGGCCGGCAGGACGTTCGCATCGTCTATCTGCACGGCTCCAAAGAACTCATCGCCGGGCGCATGGCGGCGCGGAAGAATCATTTCATGCCGACATCCCTGCTCGACAATCAGTTCAAAACGCTGGAAGTCCCCGGCGCCGACGAACGCCCGATCACAGTCTCGATCGACGATGACATCGACGGCATCGTGGACGCCATCATCGAGCAACTGCCGCAATCAAGGACTGCATCATGACCAAGATCGCCCTCGTCGTGTCGGATGTGGATGGCACGCTGGTGACGCCTGACAAGCGCCTCACCGACAAGGCCAAGGCGGCCGTGAAGCGACTGCAAGAGAACGGCATCGGCTTCACCATCACATCGAGCCGCCCGCCGGTGGGCATGCGTTTTCTGATCGATCCGCTCGGCATCACGCTGCCGATCGGCCCGTTCAACGGCAGTTCGATCGTCGACGGCGCCTTGAAACCCCTCACCCAGCATCTGATCGGCGCCGAAGCCGCGCGAAAGAGCGTCGAGATGCTCGAACGCTCCGGCGTCGATGTGTGGATCTTCACCAATGACGATTGGG
>JAPLPC010000258.1 GCA_026400425.1 Hyphomicrobiales bacterium
AGGAGCCAGACAATCGCACCGTTGGCATGGGCGCGATTGCGTCAAATTGTCAGGTGTCCTTAGCAAGAAGATACCACGGGAGGCAACGCGCGCGCGGAACGCTGCCCCTGCAGGAAAGTTTCAATCATCTCGAAAAATATAGGCTGAAACTGGCCCACCCACCTCCCGTAGCTCGGTCATCGGCGGCGCTTTCGGTCCTCCAAGCGGAACGTGGCCGATACTGTCTTTATCCGGCCGTGCAGCAGCATGGCCGCCCAACCCCCGGGAGACGATCCATGTCCAAGCGTATTGCACTTCTGTCGGCCGTCGCATTCAGCACCCTTGCCTTCACCGGCGCCGTGCTCGCCCCCGCGCAGGCCAAAGACAAGATGATGAAGTCCGAAATGTCGGGCGAAAAGACTGTGATGGTCGGCGGCGCGCCGATGTATCCGTCGAAGAACATCGTCGAAAACGCCGTCAACTCCAAGGACCACACCACGCTGGTCGCCGCCGTGAATGCCGCCGGTCTGGTCGATACCCTGTCGGGCGCGGGTCCGTTCACCGTGTTCGCACCGACCAACGCCGCATTTGGCAAGCTGCCGAAGGGCACCGTCGAAACCCTGGTGAAGCCTGAGAGCAAGGCGACCCTCACCAAGATCCTGACCTATCATGTGGTGCCCGGCAAGCTCGAAGCCGCCGACCTGCAGGACGGCCAGAAGCTGACCACCGTCGAAGGCGAGCAGCTGACCGTGAAGAAGTCGGGCGGCAAGGTGATGATCGTCGATGCGAAGGGCGGTTCGTCCACCGTCACCATCCCGAACGTCAACCAGTCGAACGGCGTGATCCACGTCGTCGATACCGTGTTGATGCCGAAGGCCTGATCCGGGGCGCGTCGCCTGACGGCGATCGTACGACGAAACGCCGCATCTCGATAAGCGCCCCTTCGGGATGCGCGTGACTACAGCGAGCCGGGGCAACCCGGCTCGCTTTTTTGTGATCGCAGCACGGCTGCGATACAGTGGCGGCACGTGTGAAGGATGTAACGATCGCCAGGCCGGCCCGTATGGCTGACAAGGGTTCAAACAACGGATGACGCGATGTCCAGCATTTCGGTCGATGATACGCACAATGAGCCGGACACGGGCCGCGTGATCCAGCCCGGCTGGGTTCGCGTGCTGCATTGGATCAACGCCATCGCCATGGTGATCATGATCATGTCGGGCTGGCAGATCTACAATGCCTCGCCGCTGTTCGACTTCACCTTCTCGCGCAGCATCACACTTGGCGGCTGGCTGGGCGGCGGCATCATGTGGCATCTCGCCGGCATGTGGCTGCTGGTCATCAATGGTCTGCTGTATGTCGCACTCGGCCTCGTCACAGGCCGCTTTCGCAGGAAGCTGCTGCCGATCTCGACATCCGGCGTCATCGGCGACACCCGAGCCGCGCTGACCGGCAAACTCTCGCATGCCGATCTGTCCATCTACAATCAGGTTCAGAAGCTGCTTTACATCGGCATCCTCGCCGTCGGCGTCCTCGTCGTGCTTTCGGGTTTGGCGATCTGGAAGCCGGTGCAACTGCAATATCTCACCGCACTGTTCGGTGGCTACGACACTGCGCGTTACGTCCATTTCGTGATGATGGCATCAATCGTCGGATTTCTCGTCATTCACGTCGCGCTGGCATTGCTCGTGCCGAAAAGTCTGCGCGCGATGATCATCGGTCGTTGAGGAGCGGAATCATGTTGAAGACAATGCGCTCGCTGATCATTCCCGGCGTCGATAAGCAGCTGCTGGTGAAGGATGCCACCAAGCTGATGCCCGACCTGTCGCGTCGCCG
The DNA here is from genome assembly GCA_026400425.1 of Hyphomicrobiales bacterium. Classification (GTDB taxonomy): domain Bacteria; phylum Pseudomonadota; class Alphaproteobacteria; order Rhizobiales; family Xanthobacteraceae; genus Tardiphaga. The sequence goes on from JAPLPC010000258.1 coordinate 1,816, forward strand.
CTTCATCGCCTCCGGTGCGAGCTTCGGTGCGCTGACGCTGCTGACCGGGTGCAACGTGTCGGACAGCCTGTCGGCCGACAATCTGCTGACGCACATTTCGAAGTTCAACGACATGGTGCAGGCCAAGATCTTCAATCCGAACGTGCTGGCTCCAACCTATTCCGAAAAGGACATCAAGCGCCCGTTCCCGTTCAACGGCTTCTATGCGGAGGACGAGGCGCCGGTCATCGACGGCCAGGATTGGAAGCTCGAAATTGCCGGCCTGGTGGACAACAAAAAAGCGTGGACACTGGCGGAGCTGACCAAGCTGCCCGAAGTTTCGCAGATCACGCGCCACATCTGCGTCGAAGGCTGGAGCGCCATCGGTTCATGGCAAGGCACGCCGCTGCGCGATTTCCTCAAACGGATCGGTGCCGACACCAATGCGAAATGGGTGCATTTCCGCTGCGCCGAGGATTATTCCACCTCCCTCGACATGCCGACCGCTTTGCACGCGCAAACGCAGATGACGTTCAAATTCGACAACCAGGTGCTGCCGCGTGCCTATGGATTCCCAATGAAGGTGCGGGTGCCCACCAAGCTCGGCTTCAAGAACCCGAAATATGTGACGTCGCTGGAAGTGACCAACGACTACAAAGGCGGCTACTGGGAAGATCAGGGCTACAACGATTTCAGCGGCAGCTGACCCTCTCCTGTAGAGTGGGCAAAGCTCAGCGTGC
>JAPLPC010000628.1 GCA_026400425.1 Hyphomicrobiales bacterium
ACAAGGCTTGCCACAACAGTCACCTTCTTTGGCTTCACAGCAGATGTCGCCAACAATGCCTCAACAAGGTATGCCCAAGAATGGCGGAATACCTGATGGTAAGGATATGGCTCCCCCAATGCGCAGGGGTGGATTGCCTCACGTCTCTGATGTGCCAATAGTTGACGGTCGCATGGACTTCCGCAACGGCTCTGCCGTGCATGGCGATGGCGATGGACAATCGGATGACATCCCTGCCATGTTGGCGGATGGTGAGTATGTGATTGACGCCGAAACCGTGGCTCAAATTGGAAACGGTTCGACTAAGGCGGGCGCACAGGCTTTGGATAAGTTTCGTGAAAGCATTCGCGCACACAAGCGTTCTGCTCCATTGAATAAAATTCCACCCAAAACCAAGGCGCTGACCTCATACCTCAAAGGAGCGAAATAATGGCTGGCTTATTTCAGGGTGACCCGTTACCCGCAATTACCAAGACGACGGAATCCCAACAGACGGCTCCAGAGTTTTACACGAACTACCTTCAAGACATTGCCAACTTAGGTCAGAACGCTATCCAGCAGGGTGGCATTGCTGGCTTCAGTCCATTGCAACAGCAAGCCTTCCAAATGGCTCCAGACGTCGCTTTTGCTGGTGCTGGGTCTCTTGGCGCATCTTCTCAATTGTTAGGCGAGGCTGGTTCCACGACTGTTCCTGACGTCATTGCTGACTACATGAACCCCTACACCTCCAGTGTGGTGGATGAGATGGGTCGTTTGACTAACCGCAACGTGCGCGAAAACATTCTCCCCAACCTTGGCGCGGCGGCTGTTGGCTCTGGTCAGTTTGGCTCACGTCGTCAATCGCAAGTTACTGGCAACGCTTTGCGCGACATCCAGTCCGACTTGTTGGGCAAGCAAATGCAGGCGCTTCAGCAGGGCTATACCACCGCAGGTACGCAAGCTCAGGCTGATTTGTCTCGCACCTTGCAATCTGGTCAAGCCTTTGAAAATTTAGGTCAAGAGCAACAGCGGTTAGGGGCGGCGGGTCTTAAGACCATGTCTGACTACGGCGCACAACAGCAGGCTCAAGGTCAAAAGTTGCTTGACTACCCAATGGCTCAAAGTCAGCAGTTTGCCAAGTTGCTCCAAGGCTATCAAATGCCTTTGGGTACAACCACACAGGCGACTGGCTCCGAAGGCTACGCCAACAGTCCTTTGTCGCAGATTGCTGGCTTGGGTACTATGTTTGCTTCTCTGTTCCCAGATTCTGGAACAAAAGATGCGGCAATTGCAGAAGCAAATGCCAGAAGAGCCTATTACGACAGAGGCGGTAAACCTATTGCTAAAGGCGGCGTAATCCGCAAGGCACATGGCGGTGGTGTTCGCCTTGCTGATGGCGGAATGGCTCCAATGGGTTCAGAATATCACGATGGCAACGGAAATTTTTACGATGCCGACGGCTACTTAGTGGGGTAAAGAATGGCGACACCAACAGGCGGTTTAAACCAAGTCTCTCAACAAAAACCTCCCGTTCAGGCCGGC
>JAPLPC010000022.1 GCA_026400425.1 Hyphomicrobiales bacterium
GGCGAACAGCGCGGGGGAGCGGACGTCGAGCAGCACGAAATCAGCGCCCCGGCCGAGCGCGTCATGGACATCCCAGCAGTCGGTCTCGAAGCTGAATTCGGCCGCGAAATGCGCGGTGGCAAGCGCGCTGGAGGCAGGCGGAATCGCGGTGACAGGTGAGGTCATATCGTTCTCCTTTTTGCATTCGGACCGTCGGCGACCCACGCCGGTCTTGCAATTGGCGTGAATGACAATGTACGTAAAGATCATGCCAAATCGCACCGGACCATTAGTCGTTGCGCTCCTCTATGACGGCCTCTGCACGTTTGAATTCGGGGTGGCCGCCGAAATCTTCGGGCTGGCCCGGCCGGAGCTGGGGCCGGGCTGGTACCGGTTCGCAAGCTGCGCCATCGAGGACGGGCCGCTGCGTGCACATGGCGGCTTTTCCATCGTGCCGGATTGCGGACCGGAGATGATCGAACAGGCCGATATCATCGTCGTGCCCGGCTGGCGGGGCGTCGATCATCCCGTGCCCGAGGATCTCCGCCAGCGGTTGCGTGCCGCCCACGCCCGAGGTGCGCGGCTCGCCTCGCTCTGTTCGGGGGCCTTTGTCCTGGCGGCGACCGGCCTACTGTCGGGCGGCACCGCGACGACGCATTGGCGTTATGCCGACAAGCTCCGGAGCCGCCACCCCGACATCGCCATCGACGACGCATCGCTCTACCGCATGCATGACCGCGTTTACACGGCCGCGGGGAGTGCCGCCGGCATCGATCTCCTGATCGAGATCGTCCGGCAAGATTTTGGCCCGACCGCGGCGAACTCTGTCGCAAGGCGCCTCGTGATGCCCGCGCATCGCACCGGCGGCCAGGCGCAGTTTCTCGAACGTCCGGTGGCCATCCGCGAAGGGCTGGAGATCGCGCCGCTGCTGGACTGTATGCGCGCCGATCTCGCAGGCAGTTGGACCGTCGCGCGCATGGCTAAGGAGTCGCGCATGAGTACGCGCACGTTTCTCCGACGTTTCACCGAGGCGACGGGACAGACGCCCGGCGACTGGCTAGCCGCCGAGCGCGTCAATGAAGCGAAACGGCTGCTGTGCCAAGGCCAGGCGGCCATGGAGGCCATCGCAATGGCGGTCGGCTTCGGCAGCGCTCATACGCTGCGCCATCACTTCCGCAGCAAGGTCGGCCTCAGCCCCGGCGAATACCGAGCGCGGTTTATGAGCGAGATGCCGCAAAGCCCGTCGGCCCTGTGATCAAGTTATATATTGCGCGATGCGCCTGTTGGTCGGTCCCGAACCGACAGCTGCTTATTGACCGCATGCGAGCGAGCCGGCAATGCGTGCGACTGGACTCAAGTTTCATTAACTCCGCGTCGCTATACGGGAAACCTGACGTTTGGAGTTTTGCAGATGGATATGGCCCTGGTCGCCAGCGCGCTCGCCATGAAACAGGCGGGGACGCAGCAGCAGATCGCAACGTCGATCATCAAATCGAATGCCGATATGGAAAAGAACACCGTGCTGACCCTGCTCGGTGGTGCCCAGCAGGCGTCACAAGCCAATCTCGGCGCCGGCGTCGGTGGCAATGTGGACGTGACGGCGTAATTGATCCGTCCAGGCTACGCCTACGCATCGACGATCGTCTTGAAGCCGCCGACGATCATGCGTTTGCCGTCAAACGGCATCGATCCTGGCGTCATCATCTTCGCCAGCCGCGGATCCTTCATCACTCTGGCATTGATGCGGTCGCGATCTCTTCGTGATTTGTACAGGATATAGGCGAATACCACGGTCTCGTCGGGCTTTTGCTTCACGGCGCGTGGAAATGACGTCACCTTGCCCATCTGCACATCGTCAGCCACGGCCTCGCGATAATCGAGCGCGCCGAACTCGCGCCAGATCTTGCCGCACTTTCGCGAGATCTTGCGATAGGTGTCGATATTCTTTTTCGGCACCGCGATGATGAATCCGTCGATATAGGGCATCTGCCATCTCTCCTGACGCGCATTCTCAGCTGGCCTGACGCCAGCTCTCACAAGACGAATGCGCGAGCACCGGCCCGACACGATGCAGGAGGATTTCGCGGCAGCAAACAGCGGCAGGGTGTCGCGGAGGCCTAGTAACCCGCCGCTTTCGGCGTCACGGCGGCCTTGATCAGCTTGATCGCGTCGTCGCTGGCCCATTCGGCGGGGCCGGCGATGGTGGCGATCTCGCAACCTTTGCCATCGATCAGGACCGAGGTCGGCATGCCCAGCGCGCGGCCGACGCCCTTCAGCTCCTGGAATACTTTGGCCGAAGCGTCGGTGAAATAATCCAGCCGGGTCAGGTTGCCGTCTTTCAGGAATGCCTTTGGTTTCTCGGCATCGCGGGTGTCGATATTGATCGCCACGACCTGGAAATCAGCGCCGCCCAGCTTCTGTTCGAGCTCGTTGAGCGCCGGCATCTCCTTGCGGCAGGGCACGCACCAGGTGGCCCACAGGTTCAGCAGCACGGTGCGGCCGCGCCAGTTCGAGAGCTTGGTCGGCTGGCCCTCGGCATCCTTGAATTCAAGATCCGGGAGCTTCAGCGGCGTCTTGGCGACCGTCAGCCCGGCCACCTCGCCGCGCACCAGCGGCTCCAGCCGCTTCGCGGTTTCCACTGCCGGGCCACAGGTCGGATCACCCGCCGTGCTGCGCCACAACCCGTCCATCCGCGCCACCACGTTGTAGCCGATGGCGACGCCGACCAGTACCGCGCCGAGCACGATGATCCGGCGTTTGCCGGGGCGGGGTGCGGAGGGAGCGGATGTCGGATCGGACGTCGCGTCAGGCTTTGCGATAGGCTCGGGATAAGGCTTGGGGTCTGTCATTCGGTCTCGGTTATGGCTATGCAGGGGCGCAAATGACATGCGGCAGATCGCGCGCGATCCGCCAGTCCTTATGGACCGGCCCGCAACAGGATGAGTGATTATTCATGGCTTCAGGCAAGGGCGGCAAGTCCACGAGCAAGGCGTCCACGAGCAAGACGTCCGGTAGCAAGGCGTCCAGCAACAAAACGTCCAACAGCAACAAGATGTGGGGCGGATTGTTCGATGACAGCCCCGACGCGATCATGGAGGAAATCAACGTCTCCATCGACGTCGATCGCGCTTTGTATGCCCAGGACATCACCGCTTCCAAGGCCCACGCCACGATGCTTGCCGCACAGGGCATCATCACCGCCAAAGATGCGAAAGAAATCGCGACAGGTCTAGACACGATCCTGTCAGAGATCAGCAGCGGCAAATTCAGCTTCAAACGCGCGCTCGAAGACATTCACATGAATGTCGAGAGCCGGCTGACCGAAATCATCGGCCCGTCGGCTGGCCGCCTGCACACCGCGCGTTCGCGCAACGATTCGCTGCAGCAGGCGCTGGTGGAGCGTGCGCTCGAACATGCCGGCACCGTGATGCCCGGCTTCACCCATCTGCAGACCGCGCAGCCGGTGACGTTCGGCCATCATCTGATGGCTTATGTGGAAATGGTGGCGCGCGACCGTGGCCGCTTCGCCGATGCCCGCAAGCGGCTGAACGAAAGTCCGCTCGGCGCCGCCGCGCTGGCCGGCACCTCGTTCCCGATCGATCGCCATGCCACGGCGAAGGCGCTCGGTTTCGACCGCCCGATGAATAATTCGCTGGATGCCGTGTCCGACCGCGATTTCGTGCTGGAGACGCTGTCGGCGGCGTCGATCGCCGCCGTGCATTTGTCGCGCTTCGCCGAGGAGATCGTGATCTGGACCTCGCCGCTGGTCGGGCTCGTCCGGCTCAGCGACAAGTTCACCACCGGCTCCTCGATCATGCGGCAGAAGCGCAATCCCGATGCGGCCGAACTGGTGCGCGCCAAGACCGGCCGGGTCATCGGCTCGCTCACCGGGCTCTTGATCGTCATGAAAGGTCTGCCATTGGCCTATCAGAAGGACATGCAGGAAGACAAAGCCGGCGCCATGGAGGCCTATACGGCGCTGTCGCTGTCGATCCGCGCCATGGCCGGCATGGTCCGCGACCTCGTGCCGAACGAAGCCGCCATGAAGGCGGCGGCCGGCGAGGGCTATGCCACCGCCACCGATCTCGCCGACTGGCTGGTCCGCACGTTGAAAATGCCGTTCCGCGAGGCCCATCACGTCACCGGCCGCATCGTCGGTATCGCGACCAAGAAGGGCGTGGCGCTGCATGAGCTCGATCTCAGCGAAATGCAGGCGGTGGAACCGAAGATCACCGTCGAGGTCATGAAGGTGCTGTCGGTGGAATCCTCGGTCAAGAGCCGCGTCAGCTATGGCGGCACTGCGCCGAAAAACGTGACCGCGCAAGCCAAAGCCTGGCTCAAGCGTCTGGAAAAAGACAAGAAATCGCGCTGAACCTGTGTCCTCACCTCACCCCGCCGGGGAGAGGTGAACACCAACCTCTCGCCACCGCGCAACATTCTTTGTATGGTGACCGCGCATTTGGGGATTCCGCTGTGACACGACCGACCCGCCCGGCACGCGCGTTTTCGCGCACACCTTGGGCTCTACTCGTTCTGACCGTGAGCGCGCTGGCGCTGGGCGCCTGCGGCCGCAAAGGCGGCCTCGATCTGCCGCCGCAGGCTGCGGCAACGCCGATGGGCACTGCGGCACCTGCCAATGATCCCGATATGAATTCCGCCGCGAACAAGGGAAGCGCGCTGACCTCGTCCAATCAGCCGGACGACGTGCAGGCCGCACGCGGCCGCAAGCGCTCGTTTGTCCTCGACCCGCTGCTGGACTAAGCCGCCATGCGCCATTTTGACTACCAGAACGGCGTGCTGCACGCCGAAGGCGTCAGCATTGCCGAGATGGCGGCCGCCGTCGGCACCCCGTTCTATTGTTATTCCACCGCCACGCTGGAGCGGCATTACCGCGTGTTCGCGGACGCTTTCGCCGATACCAAGGCGCTGGTCTGCTACGCCATGAAGGCGAATTCCAA
>JAPLPC010000162.1:0-9417 GCA_026400425.1 Hyphomicrobiales bacterium
AGGGAGCGCAACGATGCGGTCTAATGGGCAGCAGGCCTGGACTTGGGAGCAGACCGAGCAGTTGCCGCGCTCTATTTCGCTGCCGTTGCGGCGCGGGCCGGCGTCAACGGCCGGTCAACGCCTTTCCCGATCGATAAGATCGCTGCCGCGATGGGTCGCAGCGTTACGGCAGTGACAAACGAGATCCATCGACGCGGTATGTCGGCGCCGGGCGCGAGGCCGAGGACTTGCCTCGGTGCGCGGTGCGGTGGCTGTCGGAAATTTTTCTCTAGCGGTCCCGGAAATCGCATCTGCCAGCGGTGCGGTGAACTCGAACTCATGAGGTGTGCGTGATGACCGACAGCAATCTGATCGAAGTCAATTTCCGCATCGGCAAGCGCAAGCCTGAGCCGAGGCCTTTGAACGTTAGCGAGCGCGAAATCGAGATCGGCGGCGACCTATACACCGTTCGCCGCGTCATCGAAGCGCACGGCGGCGGATTTATGATCATCCGCGACGCCGTCGGCGACACCGTCCTTGTTAGGTCGTCCGCAATCCCAGACGAGTATGTGCCAGATCTCATCGTCGCCCATCGTGCCGGTGTCAAGAAGGGCCGCATGCTCGGCCGTCGCGACGTGTGCAGCGAGATCGCGGCGGAGGTGCTGCGATGAATTCTCCGCTCTGGGTTTTCGTCAACAAGACGCTCTGCAGGCTTTACGGCGGCTCCGGCGGCCACCGCGAACTCAAGGAAATGATCGCGTGCGGCGGACCGCTGTTGGTGTCGCCGCGCGTACCGTACGACGTCAAGGATCCGTCGGTAAGCAGACTCGAGGAGACCGGCAAGATCCTCAAGCGGGAAGTCGAGCGCCGTCGGCAGCAGACAGCCAAGCGGCATGCCGACGACATGGCCCATCTCGACGCTATAGATGTGAGCGTCGATAAATGGATCGATGATCAGGTGTCGGCGAAGCGCCGCCGCGATGACATCGCCGGCGACGAGGATCTGTTCGACGCGCTCGATGACTACGTTGCTCGGCTAGAGGTCATCACATGATCGATTCAAACGACGCCCTCTGGGCCGAGATTCCAGACGACCCCCGAGACTTCGACCGCTTCGGCTACACACGCGCACCGGATGAGGATGACGATCGTCCAATCATGCTGGAGCCGCTTCGGCCGCTCCCGCGTCCTAGGCCCGTGTTACTGCACCAGCCGGGGATGGCACCGCTGCGGCCGGACCGACCCGTGTCGTCGCCGCCGCCGCCAAGGCGGACGCCGGGACTGTTGCCGCCGGTCCCGTCGAGGCGGCCGAAGTGATCGACCCGCGCGGTCTCGGATTTCCGCGAAACGTCGGCCGTCATGCGCTTGAGCCGGAGCCGCCCGAGCCTTTGACACCGCCGCCGAAGGCGAGCGGTCTGCCGCGCCTGCGCAAGCCCGCGCCGGCCGCGACGGCGGCACCGGCCGAAGGGAGATCGATCCCGGCGCCTTTCGCGGGGCTGCCGCTGATCGACGGTGCCGGCGACATTCCATTTCAGTGAGGAGAGAGACGTGGATCCCGTTAAAGAATTCGGTGAGGTCTACTACGCGCATCTGCTGAAAGCCCGAGCGGAGGGCGATGGAGCGGCGGAGATTCTCTTGGCCGACGGCTGGCTACCGATCTCGAGCTACAAGCCGTCAACTGAATACGCGTTCGTCAAATTTCCTTGTGCAGGCGATTCGACCAGTCGCATGGCTGTCGCCAGCCGCGGATGGCATCCGCTCAGCTATTGGTATGGCACAGACGGTCAGCCGCTGGCTATCAGTCACGTCTACGCGTGGAAGCGGATAGAGTGGGCGGGCCACGAAAGCTGGCGCGCGTACCTCGACACGATCTATCCGCCGGCGCCGCCGTGGGTACGGCCGCCGGAGCCGGTGTTTGAGCCCGGTCCGGCCGACGTCCGGCTGACCAACGAGCCGTTCCAGCTGTTGCAAAAGCTGTGCGTCAACTACTCGCTGAAAGAGCTGATCGGCCGCGAGTGGGACTCGTTTAAGATCCAACCCGTCGATGCTCCGGCGTGGGAGAAGGTCACTTGCCGCCCGGTCGACCGGCTGCGCGAGCAGTCGTTCATCGCGCGCGTCGGCACCCCACCGCCTGGACGGCCGAAGAAGATGATCGTGTTCGACTGGGTCGTCACCGACGCCGGTCGCGCCTGGCTGGCCGCTAATCCGACTGGCTGGAAGAAGCCAAAGGCCGAGTAGCGCGTTTGATCCCTGGTGGGGTACCAACGTTACGTTTTCGGATAAGTAACGGGGGGCGTCGCGGCAAAGGGCGTCTCATGTAACGTGCGTTACCAGTAACGCTCGACGGATCGCACTATGCAGTGAGCGTAACTTAGAGTGCGATTCAGGCGCCCCGGCCGCCGCCCTGCCGGATCCCGACATCATCACACTCTAGCTAGGCCAACCTCCGAAGAAGCGCAGCGGGCGGGAATCGACGTGCCGGCGCCGGGCCGGCCGGTCTGTGGTCGCCTATCGCGGTCGTCGCCGCCGCTCGCCAGCGCGCCGATGATGGCAGCTAGGCAGTGATGGCATCATGGCACGATTCTATGATGGCAGATTGGCATGCCCAATGGTGGCATGTCGGCATGATTTATGATGGCAGATGCGCCCGTGCAGCTTCCCAAGCTGCATACGAGGGTTCGATTCCCTCCGTCCGCTCCAATGCCCCTGATCAGAACCGTGTCAGATCGGATAGGCCTGCGGGCCGGTCTCGATGGTGATCCAGCGCAGTTCGGTGAATTCCGCGATACCGGCCTTGCCGCCAAAACGCCCGTAACCCGAAGACTTCGTGCCGCCGAACGGCATCTGCGCCTCGTCATGTACCGTGGCGCCCTTGACACTGCAGATCCCTGATTCGATCCGCTTGGCCCCCGTCAGTGCGCGGGCGATGTCGCGTCCGAACACCGAGGCCGACAGGCCATATTCGGTATCGTTTGCGACCCGCACGGACTCGTCGACGCCATCCACTCGCACCACCGTCACGATGGGGCCGAAGGATTCCTCGCCATAGATGCGCATCGACGAGGTGACGTGATCGAGCACCGTTGCCGACATCAGCGTGCCTTCGACGCGGCCGCCGGCCACGACCCGCGCGCCCTTGCCGACGGCGTCCTTGATCAGCGCCTGCATGCGATCGGCGGCGCTGGCATCGATCAATGAGCCCAGCGGCGCATTGCCCTGGCGTGGCTCGCCCGCCACGAGCTGCTCGGCCTTGACGACGAGCTTGGCGACGAAGGCTTCCGCCACATTGCGATCGACCACAAGCCGTTCGGTGGACATGCAGATCTGCCCCTGATTCATGAAGGCGCCGAACGCCGCCGCGGCAACGGCGGCGTCGAGATCGGCATCTTCCAGCACGACCAGCGGCGCCTTGCCGCCGAGTTCGAGCAGCGCCGGTTTGAGATGCGTCGCCGCGGTCTGCGCGATCAGGCGGCCGACACGTGTGGAGCCGGTGAAATTGATCCGGCGCACCGCCGGATGCGCGATCAAGGCTTCAATCAAAGCCGGCGCATCTTCCGGCGCATTGGTGATCACATTCATCACGCCGGGCGGCAGGCCAGCTTCGCGCAGGCATTCGCCAATCAGGCGATGTGTGCCGGGGCAGATCTCCGATGCCTTCAGGATCACGGTGTTGCCACAGGCCAGCGGCAGCGCCACCGCACGTGCGCCAAGAATGACCGGCGCATTCCAGGGCGCGATGCTGAGCACGACGCCGGCCGGCTGGCGGATCGCCATCGAAATACAGCCGGGCTTATCGGACGGAATGACCTCGCCGGAAATCTGCGTCGTCATCGCCGCCGCTTCGCGCAGCATGCCCGAAGCGAGATGAACGTTGAAGCCGGCCCAGGCGGCAGTCGCGCCGGTCTCCGCGGCCATCAGGGCGATGAATTCCTTGGCGCGCTCCGCAAGAATATCGGCAGCCTTCAGCAAGATGGTCCGGCGCGCGGCCGGCCCCGTCGCAGACCACGCCGGGAACGCTGCAGCTGCCGCATCCGCAGCGCGCTTGGCATCGGCGATCGTTGCTGCCGCCGCACGCGAGGCGACATCGCCGGTGATCGGATTGGGGCGGTCGAAATGCGCGCCGCCGGTTGCAGCGACGTCTTCATTCTCGATCAGGAGGTTGATGATGTTCATGGCAAGGTCCTCATCGGATGGCAAATGGATGATGGCGGGTTTCAGGTGACGCCGCCGAGATAGGCGCGGCGCACGGAATCGTCGGATTGCAGCTCGGCGGCAGAACCGCTGCCGGTGACCCGGCCGTTTGCGATCACATAGCCGCGATCAGCGATGCGCAAGCTCTCGCGCGCATTCTGCTCAACCATCAGCACACCCATGCCGGTCTCGCGGATGCTGCCGATTGCAGCGAACAGCTCCTTCACCAGCAACGGCGACAGACCAAGCGACGGCTCGTCGAGCAGCAGCAGTTCCGGATTGGACATCAGCGCACGGCCGATGGCGACCATCTGCTGCTCGCCGCCGCTCATGGTGCGCACCATCTGCTTCAGCCGCTCGCCGAGGCGCGGGAACAGCGTCAGCACCTTGTCGCGCTGCTCTGCCTCGATGGCGCGCGCCCGTTTCGGATTGGCCCCCATCAGCAGATTTTCTGCGACTGTCAGTTCGCCGAACACGCCACGCCCTTCAGGCACCAGCGCCAACCCGTCCTCGACGATCAGATGCGCCGGAAGCGCCGACAGATCCCGCCCGTCCAGTGTCACCCGCTTGCCCGGCCCGCATTTGACGAGGCCCGCGATCGCTTTCAGCAGCGACGACTTGCCGGCACCATTGGCGCCGAGAATGACGACAAGCTCGCCGCGCGATACCGACAGCGCGGCATCGCTGAGCGCGCGATGCTGCCCGAAACTGACATTGATGCCGGAGACCTCAAGCATGTTCGGGCGCTCCCAGATAGGCTTCGATCACAGCGGGATCGCGCAGCACGGTGTCGGTCGGGCCATCCGCAATACGACGCCCGCTGCTCATCACCACGCAGCGGCTGCAGAGCGAGCGGATTGCAGCCATCACATGCTCGACCATCAGGATGGACAGCCCCTCGTCCTTCAGCGAACGGATCAGCGCGATGCCGATCTGCAGTTCGGACGGATTGAGGCCGGCCAGCCATTCATCCAGCAACAACACACTTGGGCGCAGTGCCAGCGCGCGTGCGAGTTCGAGCCGCTTCCGATCGATATAAGTGAGCTCGGAAGCGGGACGACTGTTGTGATCGGCGAGGCCGACGCGTGCGAGCAGACCGTCGACCGACACATCGCTCTCGATGCGCGCACGCTGATTGAACGCCAGTCCTGCCCGCACATTGTCACCACAAGTCATGCCATCGAGCACCCGCACCAGTTGAAACGTGCGCGCAACGCCCAGCCGTGCGATCTTGAAAGTCGGCCATCCCGCGATATCCGTATCGCCGAGCACGACGCGGCCGGCATCGGGCTGCAGCACGCCGGAGATCAGATTGATCGCCGTGGTCTTGCCCGATCCGTTCGGTCCGAGCAGGCCGACGATTTCGCCGGCATGGACGGTGAAGCCCATGTCATTGACGGCGACGAGACCACCGAAGCGACGCGTGAGGCCCTCGACCTTGAGGATGGGCGCGCTCGACGACATCATGTGCCACTCCCTTGCGCCGCGGAGCCACGACGGAATTGCCTGATCTTCTCGATCAGACCAACCACGCCGGATGGCAGGGCATAGACGATGAGCAGGAACACCACGCCCATGATCAGCGTCGATGTGTTGGGGAAGCGTGCCGACAGAAACTCGAACAGCAGCGTCAGCGGGATCGCGCCCAAGGCCGGCCCCCAGACGCGATGCGCGCCGCCGAGCAGCGCCATGATCACCACTTCAAACGAGATCGTTGCGTTGAAGGCGATGGACGGCTCGATATAGGTCCAGCGCGGCGCCATGATCGCGCCGACCAGCGTCATGAAGACAGCCGAGATGACAAACAACGCGACCTTGGCAAAGGTGACGTTGATGCCGCAATGCCGGGCCACCGTCTCGTCCTCGCCGATAATGCGGAGCGCGAAGCCGAGCCGCGACCTTGCGATCAGCCAGCCGACGGCAAACACGATCACGGCCAGAGCCAGCAACTGCCAATAGATGTCCTGCTGGGTGATATCGAGGAAGATATAGCGGCCGAGCACACGGCTCTTGTTGACCTCGAACCACACCACGAGCTGCTTCACCAGTTCGGCGAGCCCGAAGGTGAAGATGACGAAATGCACGCCGCTGAGCCGCAGGGTCGAAAGGCCAACGATGGCCGAGGTGACCGAGCCGATCACCGCGGCCACCGTCAACACCAATGGCCAAGGTAGCTGCTCGCCGAGTACCGCGACGGTGTAGGCGCCGACGCCGAAGAAGGCCGTGGTCGCCAGCGAGACGTAACGCGTCGGGCCGGAGAATAGGCCCCAGGCGGTGGCAAGGATGGTGAATTGCAGCAGCGTGATGCCAAGCGCGAGATGATAGGCATCGACGAGGGACGGCACGACTGCCAGGCCGGCAATGGCTGCGAGGCTCACGGCGCCGATCAGAAGCTGGGATACGCTCATCGACCGCCCCTTCCGAAAATGCCGGCGGGTCGCACGAGCAGGACACCGAGGAACAATGCGAAATTGACAGCGATGGTGAGGCCCGGATCGATATAGGTCGCGACCAGCGCCTCGCTGAGGCCCAGCAACATGCCGGCCACGAGGCAGCCCATCAGATTGCCGATGCCGCCCATGACGACGACGATCAGCGCCTTCATCGTGAACACCACGCCCGATGTCGCGCTGAAGGTGAGGAACATGCTGATCAGCACGCCGGCAGACGCGACCAGCGCACCACCGGCGGCAAAGGCCAGCGCCGACAGCTGCGGCACATTGATCGCCACCAGCGGCGCCGATGCGGGATCGACGGCGACGGCGCGGATGGATGTGCCGATCCGCGTGCGCGTCAGCAGCAGATACAGCACGGTGCCAAGCACCACGGCGAGAGCGAAAGCCACCAGGCGATTCATCGCCAGCACTTCGCCGACCACGGTCACCGGAATAGCGAGGAACGAGTAGCTGAAATAGGCGCCGCCAAACATCGTGAGCAGAATACCCTGCACGATGAACATCAGGCCGAAGGTGGCGAGAATGCTGTCCACCTCAAGCGCATCGCGCGTGCGGGCACGGCGCACCAGGGGCGTCAGGAAAATCTTGTAGAGCAGGAAGCTCACGACAAAGCTGACGGGCACGATGACGATCAGGCCGACCAGCGGATTCACCGCCCATCCCGTGAACAGGAAATAGGAGGCAAAGGCCGAGCCGATCAGGAATTCGCCGTAAGCGAGATTCATGATCCGCGCCACGCCATATTGAAGCGTCAGCCCCATGGCGATGAGCGCATACATTCCGCCCAGCACGAGGCCAGTGAGCACCGCGTTCGTCATTCCATCATTCCGGATTGCTGGCGCATGATCCCGCAGGAATCATGCGCCGATAAAGCCTGTCGCGATTACTGCGTCTTCCAGGCCGGCTTCGGCAGGATCGGCTGGCGGGCGCCGGCATTGCCCGACGGCGCGACGCCATAAAACTCGCCGCCCTGCCACTGGCCGACCCACCAGTAATTCGTCGGCATGTTGTTCTCGAATTTCACCTTGCCGATCACCGTATCGAAGCTGCCGGTCTGCAGGTCCTTGATGACCGCGGCACGATCGACCTTGCCAACCCGCTCGATCGCCTGCTGCAGCATCTGCAGGCTTGCAAAGGTGACGGCACTGGCCCAGCGATCCGGCTCGGCGCCGTTCGCAGCAGAGGCCTTGTGGCGGGCGAGATAGTCCTTGATGGCCGGGCTGTCGCCGCTCCAGCCACCGATGCCCATCACGCCCTCCGCATTGGCTGCGAATTTCTGCTTGAACAGCGGAAAGGCCGTGCCGACGCCGGTGTAGTAGACCTTCGGATTGAAGCCTGAGATGCGCGCCTGCTCGGTGATGGCAATCGTGTCCGGCGGATAGCTGAAGGCGATGAACGTGTCGGGATTGAGCGCCTTCACTTCATTGACGATCGGGCCGAGATCCTGCGTGCCGACCGGATAGGTCTTGTCGTAAGCGAGCTTGAACTTCGCCGCCGCCAATGCCGGGCGCGCTGCAGCCGACAGATCGATGCCGAAACCATCGGCGATGCTGACCATGGCCACGGTGTCGCCGATCTTGCCTTCGCCGCGCAGCTTCACCAGCATCTCGACGAGGGTCTTCGAGGCATCGGCGCTGGTGCCGAGCAGCCAGAAACTGTTCGGCCAGCGCTTGGCCAGTTCGGGCGCGCGATCGGTGACGGCGGTGGAGGCGAGATGCGGATAGCCTGCCTTGTTGAGGATCGGGCCGACGGCGAGGTTGAGGCCGGTGCCCCAGGGCGGCAGGATGAAATCAACCTTGTCCTGGTTGATCAGCCGCTCCAGCGCCTTGGCGGCTTCCTCGGCGCTCGAGCGGTCGTCATATTGCACGACCTCGATGGGCACGCGCTTGTCGCCGAGCTTGAGGCCGCCGGCGGCGTTCACTTCCTTGACCCACAATTCGTAGTTCGGGATCGACGTCACCGCGGCGCCGCCGGCGGCCGGCCCCGTGCGCGAGATCGCATAGCCGATCTTGACCGAGGTCTGCGCCTGGGCCTGATCGCCCCAACCGATCGTCGCCGCCCCCGCCATCATGGCCAGGCCGACCGACAATCCCACTGCACGCCGTTTGGTTGATGAACCCATATGTTCCTCCCCTGTGAGTTGTGACGGCGCCTTGGCGGCGCTCGATGGGGAACACTAGTTGAGCGCCTGACTGTGCGAATTGGACGCATCCGGGGAAAGATTGTACCCACCCGGAATATGCGATTGTAGCCGCGCGACGGATTGTCCCATCGCGAGACCAGCCAGATGTTCGTTGAAGCCATCGACCTTGTCGAAAAATCCGCGGCTCTGCATGTCGAGCGCTTCGTTCCTGGGCTGGCGCCGCGCAGCTGGTCGCTCCGCCAGACGCGGCACCGGCTATCGCATCTGCTCGTCATGGAAAGCCGGCGCGGCACCGCGACCATGCGCGAGTCCGTGATCGAATTTCGCGCACCGGCGTTGCTCTGGCTGCCCTGCAGCCATGACGGCACGCTGCAGGTCGAGGCCGGCGCGCAAGGTTATCTGCTCACCGTGACCGACGATCTCCTGACCCAGACCATCGCCGGCTCGGCGGAGGCGCTGCATCTGCGCCGCACCGTCGATCGGCTGGTGCTGTTGGAAGACGCCAAGACCTCGCAGGGATTTGCGGCCATCACCGCCTCATGCGGCATGCTGGCTGGCGAACTGACGACACCGGGCCGCGGCGCCGCCACGATGCTCTCTGCGCATCTGCTGCTGATATGCCTGCATCTGTGGCGCGCGCTGATCGCC
>JAPLPC010000162.1:9483-11114 GCA_026400425.1 Hyphomicrobiales bacterium
GACGACATCTCCCGCCGCGGCGACGGCCCGCGGCTGGTCGGCAATTTCCTGCAGATGGTCGAACTACACTATCGCGACGGCTGGCCGATCTCTCGCTATGCGGCAGCGCTGGGTGTGACCGACGACAGACTGCACGCCCATTGCAAGCGCGAGCGCGGCATCAGCCCGCGCGCCGTCGTGCATCAGCGCCTGATCCTGGAGGCCTGCACCCGGCTGCGCCAACTCGACCTCCCGGTCGAACAGATCGCCTACGGCCTCGGCTTTCACGACCCCGGCTACTTCAACCGCTTCTTCCGCAAGTATCAGAGTGAATCGCCGGGCACCTACAGACGTCGGGTCAGGCTCAGTCCGGGACGGCAGGGGCCGTCCTATGCGGCCTGGCCATGATGCGGCGTTAACCTGTGATTAACCATGCCGGTCCAGCCTTGTCCTGTGCGATGGAACCGGACGTTTTTGGGGACCGGCAGTCGCATCGAAGGGCCGTCCGGCGTAACGCCCGGGCGGCCTTTTGCTACACCGCCTTGGTCGCAGCACGCCCCGCCGTCCGTCCCGAAAACAGACATCCGCCGAGAAACGTCCCTTCCAGCGAGCGATAGCCGTGCATGCCGCCGCCGCCGAAGCCGGCGGCTTCACCGACCGCGTAGAGGCCGGGGATGATCTGGTGACCGGCGCCGAACACCCGCCCGTCCAAATCGGTTTCGAAGCCGCCCAATGTCTTGCGCGTCAGAATGTTGAGCCGCACCGCGATCAGCGGGCCCTTGTCGGGATCGAGAATGCGATGCGGCCTGGCTGTGCGGATCAACCGATCGCCGACATATTTGCGTGCATTGTGCAGGTTCATCACCTGCGCATCTTTCACATACGGATTGGCGAGGCTGCGGTCGCGAGCCTCGATCTGCGCCTTGATGCGATCGAGCTTCAACAGATCGCTGCCGACCAGTTCATTCATCGCCTGCACGAGATCGCCGAGATTGTCGCGCACGATGAAATTCGCGCCGCGCTGCTTGAACGCCTCCACCGGCGCCGGCGCGCCTTTGTTGGTGGCGCGGCGCGCGGTCTGCAGCCAGCTCTTGCCGGTGAGGTCCGGATTCTGCTCCGAGCCCGACAGCGCAAACTCCTTCTTGATGATCGCCTGGGTCAGGATGAACCAGGAATAGTCGTAACCGGTGGACTGGATATATTGCAGCTGCCCGAGCGTATCGGACCCCGGGAACAACGGCGCCGGCAGCCGCTCGCCGGTCGCATCGAACCACATCGACGACGGCCCCGGCAAAATGCGGATCCCGTGGTTCGGCCAGATCGGATTCCAGTTCTCGATCCCCTCCACATAATGCCACATGCGATCGCGATTGATCAGACGCGCACCCATCGACTCGGTGATCCCGATCATGCGGCCGTCCACATGCGCGGGCACGCCCGAGATCATGCGCTGCGGCGGCTTGCCGAGGCGCGGCGGCCAGTTCTGCCGGACCAGATCGTGATTGCCGCCGATGCCACCGGAGGCGACGATCACCGCCTGCGCCCGCAGCGCAAACGCGCCAGTGACGTTGCGCGATGAACTCTCGCCGCGCTCGTTACTTGCGGGTTCGAGGATCGCGCCGCTGACGCCATCGACGGTGCCATTGGTCATG
>JAPLPC010000127.1 GCA_026400425.1 Hyphomicrobiales bacterium
AAGCGCGGTGAGCTCAAGCCCGGCGGGGTGGTGGTGGAATCCACGGCCGGTAACACCGGTATCGGTCTTGCCGTAGTGGCGAGCGCGCGCGGCTATCGGACCATTATCGTGATCCCTGACTCACAGAGCCAGGAAAAGAAAGACATGCTGAAACTCGCCGGTGCCGAATTGATCGAGGTGCCGGTTGTTCCCTATTCCAATCCGAACCAGTTTCAGCATCTGGGCCGGCGGCTCGCCGATCAGTTACGCAAGACCGAGCCCAATGGTGTGCTGTTCGGCGATCAGTGGAACAATCTCGACAATGCCAAGGGGCATTACGAATCGAGCGGGCCTGAGATCTGGCGGCAGACGGACGGCAAGATCGATGGATTCATCTGTGCCGTGGGCAGCGGCGGCACCCTCGCCGGCACCAGCGCCTTTCTGAAAGAAAAGAATGCCGGCATCGTCATCGGCTGTGCGGATCCACACGGCGGCGCGATGTATGAGTATTTTCGGACCGGTGAGGCGAAAGCATCGCCGGGCGGATCGATCACCGAGGGCATCGGCCTTGGTCGCATCACGCCGATCGCGCAGATGGCCAAAGCCAATGTCGATGCCGCCTTCATGATCTCCGACGAGGAAGCCGTGGCGATCATCTACGATCTGCTGCAGCACGAAGGACTTTGCCTCGGTGGCTCCAGCGGCGTCAACATCGCCGGCGCCATCCGACTCGCCAAGCAACTCGGGCCCGGCAAGACCATCGTGACGATCCTGTGCGACTCCGGCGGACGCTATCAGTCGAAATTGTTCAATCCGGCCTTTATGCGCAGCAAGAACCTGCCGGTGCCGGAATGGCTGGAGCGCAAGACCGAGATCCAGCTGCCGTTCGAGACGGTGTGATCCTGCTCAACGCAGGATCTGTCCCAAAAACAGTTTCGTCCGCTCATGCTGCGGATGATCGAAGAATGGCTCGGGCTTGTTCACCTCGATGATCTGCCCGGAGTCCATGAACACGACGCGGTTCGCCACCTGGCGGGCAAAGCCCATTTCGTGCGTCACCACCAGCATGGTCATGCCTTCGCCGGCGAGATCGACCATGGTGTCGAGCACCTCCTTCACCATCTCGGGATCGAGTGCCGAGGTCGGCTCGTCGAACAGCATCACCTTCGGATTCATGGTCAGCGCCCGTGCGATGGCAACGCGCTGCTGCTGCCCCCCGGACAACTGGCCGGGATAGCTGCGTGCTTTGTCGGGAATCCGCACCCGTTCGAGATATTGCATCGCCGCCGCTTCGGCGTCTTTCTTCGACATGTGACGGACGAAGATCGGCGCCAGCGTGCAGTTTTCCAACACCGTGAGATGCGGAAACAGGTTGAAGCTCTGGAACACCATGCCGACCTCGCGCCGGATGTCATCGACTCGCTGCAGGTTGGGGCCGAGTTCGATGCCATCGACAGTGATACGGCCTTCCTGAAACTCTTCCAGCGCATTGATGCAGCGGATCAGGGTCGATTTTCCCGAGCCGGAGGGACCGCAGATCACGATGCGTTCGCCGGTGCCGACAGCAAGATCGATATCCCGCAACACATGAAATTCGCCGAACCACTTGTTCAGGCCTGCGATGCCGACGATCGGATTTACGCTCATTGACCTCAACTCCGTCGATGCGCGTTGAGCCGACGCTCGACGAACAGCGAATAGCGCGACATGCCGAAACACAGCACGAAATAAATGATGCCGGTGAAGGCAAAGCCGGTGAACAGCGTGGATGGCGACGACCAGGCGGGATCGGCGAACGCCGCCCGCAACTGGCCAAGCAGATCGAACAGTGCCACGATCGACACCAGCGACGTGTCCTTCAAAAGCGCGATGAAACTATTGACCAGGCCTGGAATGACATGCCGCAGCGCCTGCGGCAGGACCACCAGGCGCGTCGTCCTCCACCATGACAGGCCGAGTGCGCTTGCAGCCTCCGCCTGCCCGCGCGGGATTGCCTGCAACCCACCCCGGATGACTTCGGCATTGTAGGCGCCGGCAAACAGCGCGACGCCGATCAGCACGCGGACCAGACCATCCACGGTGAAATTGCCGGGCAGAAACAGCGGCAGCATGTAGGTCGCGAAAAACAAGACGGTGATCAACGGCACGCCGCGCCAGAACTCGATGAAGGCGATGCAACTGAACCGGATCAGCGGAATGCTCGACCGCCGCCCCAGTGCAAGCGCAATCCCGATCGGCATCGATGCGACGATGCCGGTGATGGCTACCACGAGCGTCACCAGCATGCCGCCCCACAGCCGCGTCGGCACCACCGTCAACCCGCCATAGCCACCATGCAGCAGGACGAACGCGACGACGGGAAATGCGATGAAGAACAGTGCTGCATTGGCTGCCTTGGCAGGCAGTTGCGGAACCAGCAGCGGCGCCAACAGCAGCGCGCCGAGCAGGAACGTCGTATCGACGCGCCAGCGTTCGGCCTCGGGATAGAAGCCATAGATGAATTGCGAGAACTTGGCCTGAATGAACGGCCAGCACGCGCCCACCGGCCAACCGACGGTCTCGGGCAGGCAGGCGTTGCGATCGCTGCCCTGCCACACCGCATCGACCAACAGGAATTTAACGGTCGGGATGACGGTGAACCACAGCAGCAACGCGCAGGCGAATGTGAGCAGGATATTGGTGGGCGAGTTGAGCAGCCGCGTGCGAACGAATCCCCACGCGCCGGGCATCCGCACCGGTGCGCGGCGCGGAGCGACCATCGTCGTTGCGACATAGACCGCCTTGCTCATGCGCCCATGCTCCGCGATGTCCGCGCGCCGTACAGGCTCATGAGGCCGCTCGTGATTAGCGAGATGGTCAGGTAGATCGCCATGGTGATGGCGATGATCTCGATCGCTTGGCCGGTCTGGCTCAATGTCGTGCCGGCGAAGACCGAGACGAGATCGGGGTAGCCGATGGCCACCGCCAGCGACGAATTCTTCGTCAGGTTGAGATACTGATTGGTCAGCGGCGGCAGGATCACGCGCATCGCTTGCGGCACCACGATCAGCCGCATCACGTCGCCACGCTTGAGACCGAGCGAAGCGCCCGCCTCCGCCTGGCCCCGATGCACGGATTGCACGCCGGCCCGCACGATCTCGGCGATGAACGCGGCGGAATAGGTCGAGAGCGCGATCGCCAGCGCGACAAATTCCGGCACCACGCGCAGACCACCGGCAAAGTTGAAACCGCGCAGCACCGGATATTCGAAGCCGAGCGGCGCGCCGAAGATCGACGCGGCCAGCAGTGGGAATCCGACAAGCAGGCCGGTCACCGCCGGCCAGATCGTCATCCGCTGGCCGGTTGCAAACAGCCTTCGCCGTGCAAAGATGCGAAGCACGACCGCAACCCCGATGGCAATCAGGACGGCGATCGCGAACGGCAGCAGCGCATCAGTGCCGATCGGCTTCGGCATGCCGAATCCGCGATTGCTGAGAAACACGCTGTCGAACAGCGCAATGCTCTGACGCGGATTGGGCAACGCCGCGAGCACGGCGAGGTACCAGAACAGGATCTGGAACAGCAAAGGCAGATTGCGGATCACTTCCACATAGGCCCCGGCGATCCGCGCCAGCAACCAGTTCGGCGACAGCCGCCCCAAACCAACGACGAAGCCGATCACGGTGGCGCAGACGATGCCGACCAGCGAAACCACCAGCGTGTTGGTCAGGCCGACCAGCAACACCCGCAGATAGGTGTCGGATTCAGAATACGGAATCAGCGCCTGGCTGACGCCGAAGCCCGCGGTGCTCCACAGGAAACCAAATCCCGACGCGATCTTCTGCGTCGCCAGATTGGCGCGTGCATTGTCGATGACCGCATGCGCGACCCAGGCCAACACGACCACCAGCACGACCTGCAGCGCGAAGCCACGCCAGCCCGCCTGCCCGCCCAATGCTCGGCGCAGTCGGGCGCCGAACTGCGGCGGCGGGCGTCTGGCTTCGGAGCTCATGATCAACCGCGTCGCCGCACTCAGCGGATCGGCGGTGCAAACATGATGCCGCCCTTGCTCCAAAGCTGATTCAGACCGCGCGCAATGCCGAGCTTCGAGCTGGCCCCGACATGGCGCTCAAAGCTTTCACCGTAATTGCCGGTGGCCTTGATGATGCGCTGGAACCAGTCCTTGGTAAGACCGAGCTGTTCGCCGAGGCTGCCATCGGTGCCGAAGATACGCTTCAATTCGGGCTTGTCGGACTTGGCCTGTTCATCGACGTTCTTCTGAGTGATCCCGAGTTCCTCGGCATTGATTTGGGCGAACAGCACCCAGCGCACGACATCGAGCCACTGGTCGTCGCCGTGCCGGACCAACGGGCCCAGCGGCTCCTTGGAGATCACCTGCGGCAGAACTTCGTGCTCCGCCGGCGTGGTCAGCTTGAGACGCTCGGCATAGAGCTGGGAGATATCCGCCGTGAACGCGTCGCAGCGGCCGGACTCATAGGCCTTCACCACTTCGTCGGCGGTCGAGAATGCGACCACCTCGTATTTCATGTTGTTGCCCTTGAAGAAGTCGGCGAGATTCTGCTCGTTGGTGGTGCCAGTCTGCAGACACACCGTGGCGCTGTTGAGTTCGAGCGCCGAATTCACCTTCAGCGACTTGCGGACCATGAAGCCCTGCCCGTCGTAGTAATTGATGCCCGCGAAATTCACCCCGAGCGAGGTGTCGCGCGACAGCGTCCACGTGGTGTTGCGCGACAACACATCGATTTCGCCGGATTGCAGCGCCGTAAAGCGATCCTTGGCCGACAGCGGCACATATTTCACCTTGGTGGCATCGTTGAAGATCGCAGCAGCGATGCCGCGACAGAGATCGACGTCCAGCCCCGCCCAGTTGCCGCGGTCATCCGGAGCCGAGAAGCCCGGCAACCCTTGCGTCACGCCGCAGGACAGCAGGCCGCGGTCCTTCACGGTTTTGAGCGTTTGCGCCGACGCGCCCTGCGCCGACCAAGCGGCTGCGATGGCGAGGGTGAGCATCAAGGTCGCGGATTTCATGGGAGAGCCTTTCTCGGGGGAGAGCTTGCGGCCACGGAGCGGCGCAAAACTGCACGAAAAACTGAATGCCGAACCGTTCGATCAGTTCCATAGCGCCATGTCGGCCCCCCGGAAAGGCCGCTGCGCGATTGCCCCGGATCGAATCGCACGTTCCGAATCGGCGTTGATAGATCCGACAATGCCCGCAGACGAGAACGATCTGCCAGTCCGGTCAAGGGGTTGACGCGGAACCTGGCGTGTCGGCTTAGTGCAGGTGCAGCGATGTGCGGGCTCGAGAGCCGACGCTGCGACAAAACACCAGATCCGGCAGGCGCATTCCGATGGCATCATCCGACAATCACGGCACCTCTTCGCTCGATACCGATACGGTGATCGTCACCGCCGGCCGCGACACGGCGGGCCAATGGGGCTTCGTCAATCCGCCCACGGTGCGCGGCTCGACCGTGCTTTATCCGACGGCCGATGATCTGCATGCGCATCGCAGCGAATATCAGTATGGCCGCCATGGCACGCCAACCACCCGGGCGTTGCAGCAGGCTTTGATGGCGCTGGAAGGTCCACAATGCGCCGGCGTGGGCCTTGTGCCGTCCGGCCTTGCGGCGATCTCGACGACGCTGCTGTCGGTGCTGCAGGCGGGCGATCATCTGCTGGTGTCCGATAGCGCGTATCGTCCAACCCGCAACTTCTGCAACGGCATGCTGGCGCGTCTCGGCATCGAGATCACCTATTTCGATCCGCTGATCGGCGCGGGCATCGCCGCGCTGTTCAAGCCGAACACCCGCGCCGTCATGGTCGAGGCGCCCGGCTCGCAATCGTTCGAGATGCCGGACGTGCCGGTCATCGCCGGGATCGCCCACCAGCATGGCGCGCTGGTGATCGACGACAATACCTGGGCGACGCCGCTGTATCACCGTTCGCTCGAGCAAGGCGTCGACATCAGCATCCAGGCCGCGACCAAATATATCGGCGGCCACTCAGACATCATGTTCGGGACCCTCTCGGCCAACGAGGCCGCATGGCCGAAGATCAGCGAAGGCATCAAGCTGCTCGGCATCTGTGCAGGGCCGGACGACGTGTTTCTCGCATTGCGCGGGCTGCGCACCATGTCGGTGCGCCTCGCCCATCATCAGCGCGCTGGCCTTGAGATGGCGCGATGGCTGCAGGCACGGCCGGAAGTGCTGCAGGTGCTGCACCCCGCGCTGCCCGATCATCCCGGCCATGCCATCTGGAAGCGCGATTTCAACGGTGCGTCCGGCCTGTTCAGCATCGTGTTGAAACCGGTGTCGCAAAAGGCCGTCGATGCCCTGCTCGATACGCTCAAACTGTTCGGCATGGGCTATTCGTGGGGCGGCTTCGAGAGCCTCATCATTCCCTTCGACTGCAGCGATTATCGCACGGCAACGACGTGGGCGCCGGGCGGCCCGACGCTGCGGCTGCATATCGGCCCGAGGCAACTGCCGGGGCTTCGCCGCAGCGACGCTGACCGGCCAAGGTGGCGAGATATTGCTGCCGGCTCTGCAGCGCACTTGTCTCCTTGTCGGCGGTGTCCTGAAAATCCATACCGAACCACAGAACGGGAATGAACACGCCGGCGACGCCGGCCGCCACGTTCTGGGTGGTCTTCATGCCCTTGTCGGCGGCGAGCTGCTGAACCTTAGCGTTGTTGGCCTGCACCTCTGCGCCGATCGCCGCGCAGTCCATGTATTGATCCTGCGGCTGCACGACGGCAACCGGGTCTGGAGTCCGACCGGCACAACCGGTCAATGCGGTGCAAAGCACCGCTGCAGCGAGAATTCGCATCATCGATCCCTGACAGTCTGAAAGCGTTACTATGAGAGCTGGACCGACGCGGACCGAGCGGCCCGCATCGGCTGGCAACGTCACCAGTTGAAGCGCGCGCCGGCCGACAGCTGATGGCTGGTGGCATTGCTGCGATACTCGCCGTTATAGGCGCCGAACAGGCGGAACGTTTCGGTCCGCCAGCCCGAGAGTTTGGCGCCGACCAGCGCCGCGTTACGGCCGGGCGATGCTGCCGTTACGAGAAAGGACTCGTCGAGCAGCGCGGCCTGGCTGACCAGCGTGGTGTCGCGCAGGTCATAGCCCCAGCCGAGTTTCACTTCCGGCACCAGCGTGGTGCCGTCGGTGGTGCGCAGCTTGGCGCCCAGCGCAGCGCCAGCCGTCGTCATCAGCTTGTCGTAGGTCTGCGCCGAATAGACCAGGCCAATCGGCACCTGGCTTTCGCTGTAGCCATCACGGCGAAAACCTTGCCAGTTGACGCCGACATAGGGCTTCAGGATGACATCGGGCGACAGCGCGAAGCGGTAACCGGCTTCGAACGAGGTGCCGATGCCGATGCCATTGGTGCTGCCTTGCAAACCGCTCGACGCCAGGATGATCTGACGTGTGGTCGACATCTGGCTCGGACCAGC
>JAPLPC010000339.1 GCA_026400425.1 Hyphomicrobiales bacterium
GCATCGACCTCATCTGACTTGTCGAGCAGTTCGATCGTCTTCTGCAGCCCCCCGCTATGCACTGCCTGCGCGGTGATATCGATGGGATTGCGCGGCGAGCCGTAAGACGGGATCAAGCTGCGGATCGTCGCCTGCACGGCATCGGACAGTTCCGGCACCTGCAGACCCTGCGCCGACACCGCATCGTCTGCCCAGACGCCGGCTCCGCCCGATACGGTCACCACCGCGACACGCTCGCCTTTCGGCAGCGGCGATGTCGTCAGCACAGCCGCGATGGTCACTGCCTCATCGAGATCGTTCGAGACGATGAAACCGTACCGCGCGAACACCGCATCATAGGCGGCGGTCCAGCCCGCCATGCTCGCGGTGTGCGATGCCGCCGCACGCTCGCCGGCACCGGAACGCCCCACCTTGGTGACGATGACCGGTTTGCCGATCTCCGCCGCGCGCCGTGCCGCGACCAGGAATCGATCGACATCGCGAATGCCTTCAATGAACAGCAGGATCACATCGGTGGCGGGATCCTGCACCAGGTAGTCGAGAAACTCGCCGGCGCCGAGATCGGATTCGTTGCCGGTCGAGATCACCGTACTCAACGCGATGCCAAGCGCCTTGGCGCGATTGTAGATCGCAAACCCGATGCCGCCGGATTGCGCGACGATGCCGATCCGCTTCTTGGAAGCGACGAGCCGCGGTTGATCGGGCTTCACATCCACGGTTGGACTGAACGTCGCAGCGATGCCGGCAATCTGGTTGTAATACCCCTCGGCGTTCGGCCCGGAAATCCGCATGCCCGTGCGCGCGGCCAATGCGGCGATGGCATCCTGCATCGCGATCGAATCGCCGCCTTCTTCGGCGAAGCCGGATGAGATGATGATCGCGTGTTTGACGCCTAGCCTGGCGCAATCTTCCAGCGCACCCAGCACCACGCGGGCGGGGATGATCACGATCACGAGATCGACCGGCTGCCCGATCGCGTCGAGCGACGGATAGCATTGGAGCCCGTTGATGTCGGGGTAGTTCGGATTGACCGGATAGATCGCGCCGGAAAACTGGTTCTTGCGCAGAAAGGCCAGCAGCAGACCGGGGATCTTGGTGCCGTCGCGCGAAGCGCCGATGATGGCAATGCTGGACGGATTGAAGAACGACTCCAGCGGATGCTGACCTGATCTACGCATGGCGTTTCCCGTCTGTTATCGTTGACGAGATGGTGCCGCGGCGATCGCGATCAGGCAACGACCCGAAACGTGACCCCGCCTAGCAGAAATGCATCACCCGCCGAAGGGCATCCGCGTGCACGCGCTTTTCCCAGCACCTGTGCCACGTCGTTGACGCGGAAAGTCAGCCCGGTCATCGCTTCCACGCTCCCCGCGGCAAAACGCAGCCAACCGTTCGGAAAGGCGATCTGCGGATCGCCGGTCTTTGACGACGTCAGCGGGATGCCGATCAGATTGCTCCAGTGCTGCGCCAGATCGTAGTGATCCGGGCTCTGCAATTCCACTTCGGGCAGCGCGCGCGTGACATCGTGGCGGATCGATTCCTGCCAGTTCGGACCGGCTGGCGGATAAACGTCGAAATCGTCATCGCTGCCGGCAGTGTGATTGAATTCGATAAAGGCTGCGCGGCAGTCGCGCGGGTGCAATTGCACGCCGTGATAGGGCGGATGATCGATCACATTGGCGGTACGGACACCGATGCTGGCCGCAAAGCGACCGCGTTCATCGGGGTCCTCGCAAGACAGGATCACCATATAGCCGCCGCGCCCACCGGACTTCTCCAGGAAACGACCGGCTGCCGTGCCGGGCTGCGTCGGCGCCACCACTTCAAGCAGCGTGGCATCCACCGGCATCAGCGCGTTTTCGAGACCGTATTTCTCCACATGCGGATCGCGGTAACAGACATCGAGGCCGAGGATAGCCGTGATGTCGCTGACCACCGGCTCCAGATGCGGAGCGACCAGACAGACTTGCCGCAACCGCATCTGGCTCATGGTCATTGCCCCTTGAAAACCGGCTTGCGCTTTTCGACGAAGGCCTTGGCGGCCTCCTTGTGATCATCGGTATCGCTGCAGCGTGTATGATGCATCGACTCCCCGTCGAAGCAAGCTTCCAGCGTCATCGTCTCGGCATTGTTGATATTGGTCTTGATATAACCATAGGTAATGCTCGGCCCCCGCGCGAGCGACATCGCAAGGTCCCGCGCTGCGGTCTCGACTTCGGCGTCATCGACCACCTTGGTGACCATGCCGAGACCCAGCGCTTCCTGTGCCGTGAGCACCGGTGACATCAGATAAAGCTCGCGCGCCTTCGCGCTGCCGAGCATCTTGGTGAGGAAGTATGTCCCGCCGTAATCGCCGGAGAATCCGACCTTGGCGAAAGCCGTGGTGATCTTCACCGAGGAGGACGCGACGCGCAGATCGCAGGACAGCGCGATCGACAAACCCGCGCCGGCTGCAGCGCCATCGAGCTGAGCAACCACCGGCTTCGCCATTGTGTGCAGGATGCGCGAGACTTCCATGCCCTTGCGCAGATTGACGCGCTTCGCCTCGAACGGCAGCGGCGCCCGGCCGGCCGCCATCGACTTGACGTCACCACCGACACAGAACGTGCCACCGGCGCCCTTGAGCAGCACGGCGCGCACCTCGTGATCTTCCTGAGCGCGACGCGCGGCCACGACCAGTCCTTCCGTCATTTCCAGATTGAGCGCATTGCGCCGATCTGGACGATTCATGGTGATGGTCAGAAGACCATTGTCGAGATCCTGCAGGACGATGTCGCTCATGAAGTGCTCCTTCTTATTGCTATTGTCCGCAACTCAGACGCCGTCATTGCGAGGAGCGAAGCGACGGAGCAATCCAGGTCCTCTCTTCGTGGCTATCTGGATTGCTTCGCTTCACTCGCAATGACGTGGATCGATTCGTGCGTTACTTCTTCACCAGCGGGCAGCGCGATTCCGACAGCGGCTGGAACGCC
>JAPLPC010000563.1 GCA_026400425.1 Hyphomicrobiales bacterium
GGCGTCTTGGCGGCGTGGAAGGCGGGCGGCGGGATCGACCGCATCGTCATGCTGTTTGCCGTCCTCGGCTTTTCGGTGCCGGTTTTTGTGATCGGCTATGTGCTGATCCAGATCTTCGCCATCGAACTGCGCTGGGTTCCGGTGCAGGGCTTCCGCAGCATCTTTAAGGGCTTCGGTCCCTTCTTTGAACGCATGGTGCTGCCGACGGTGGCGCTGTCGTTCATCTATGTGGCGCTGATCGCGCGCATGACGCGCGCAGCCATGCTCAACGTGCTCGGCGAAGACTATGTCCGCACCGCACGCGCCAAGGGCATTTCCGAACGCGGCGTGCTGATGCGGCACGCGCTGCGCAATGCCGCCGTACCTGTCATCACCGTGATCGGCACCGGCCTCGCGCTGCTGATCTCGGGCGTCGTCGTCACCGAAAGCGTGTTCAATCTGCCGGGCATCGGCCGCCTAACGGTGGATGCGGTGCTGGCGCGCGACTATCCGGTGATCCAGGCCATGATCCTGCTGACATCGGGCATCTACGTCACCATCAACCTGCTGATCGACCTCGCCTACTCGCTGCTCGATCCCCGAATTCGTTACTAGGACTTTCAACAGATGGCGATCGATACACTCCCCAACACGGCCCTGCCGTCGCGTCGCGGGCCGTCATTCGGCTTTCTGACCTCGTCGCCGATCATCGCGATCGCGACGATCTGCCTGGTGGCGGTGATTGCGTCGGCGATCTTCGCGCCGTGGCTGACCCCGCATGATCCGCAGCAACTGGTGCCGGCGAACCGCCTGAAACCTGCCGGCGGCGAATTCCTGCTCGGCACCGATGCCTATGGCCGCGATCTTCTCGCGCGCATTCTGTACGGCGGCCGCATCTCGTTGCTGATCGGGCTCGGCGCCGCCGTGGTGTCGATCGTGATCGGCCTGTTCATCGGCCTCGTTTCCGGTTTCTTCCGTTATGTCGATGCCGTGATGATGCGCGTCATGGACGGCCTGATGGCGATCCCGAGCATCCTGCTCGCCATCGCCGTCGTGTCGCTGTCGGGCGCCAGCCTCACCACGGTGCTGATCGCCATCACCATTCCGGAAATCCCGCGCGTCGCGCGGCTGGTCCGCTCGGTGGTGCTGTCGGCGCGCGAAGAGCCCTATGTGGAAGCGGCGATCTCGCTTGGCTCCAGCATGCCGAAGATCATGTGGAAGCATCTGGTGCCGAACACCGTGGCGCCACTGATCGTTCAGGGCACCTATGTCGCGGCGTCCGCGATCCTCACCGAAGCGATCCTGTCATTTCTCGGTGCCGGCATCTCTCCGGAGACGCCGAGCTGGGGCAACATCATGGCCGAAGGCCGCCAGTTCTTCCAGATCAAGCCGTCGCTGATCTTCTGGCCCGGCCTTTTGCTCTCCATCGCCATCCTCTCGGTCAACCTGATCGGCGACGCCGCGCGTGACGCCCTCGATCCCCGCATGAAGCAGCGGGAGGCCGGCAAATGAACGCATCAGTGAGTACCCCCGTGAACCACAGTGCAAACAACGGTCCGAACGAACGTGCCATCGTGCTGGACATCGACAATCTGATGGTCGGCGTCGGCAAGGACGGCAAAGGCAAGAAGATCATCGACGGCATCTCGCTGCAGGTGCGCGAAGGCGAAACGCTGTGCGTGGTTGGCGAAAGCGGCTCCGGCAAATCGGTGACGTCGCTCGCCACCATGGGCCTGCTGCCGAAGGATTCGCTGAAGGCGACATCCGGCAGCATCAAGCTGGTCGGCGAAGACGTGCTGCAAGCCAGCGACAGCCGCCTGCGCGATCTGCGCGCCACCACCATGGCGATGATCTTTCAGGAGCCGATGACCGCGCTCAATCCGGTCATTCCGGTCGGCAACCAGATCGACGAAGTGCTGCGCACCCACACCAATCTCGGCGGCGCGGCACGGCGCGCCAAGATCCTGGAGATGATGGAGCAGGTCCGCCTGCCCGACGTGAAGCGCATCTTCGGATCCTATCCGCATCGCCTTTCCGGCGGCCAGCGCCAGCGCATCATGATCGCCATGGCGCTGGTGCTGGAGCCCAAGCTGCTGATTGCCGACGAGCCGACCACCGCGCTCGACGTGACCACGCAGGCGCAGATCCTCAAGCTGATCCGCGATCTGCAGAAGGACCACGGCACCGCCGTACTGTTCATCACCCATGACATGGGCGTGGTCGCCGACATTGCCGACCGCGTCGCCGTGATGCGCCAGGGACGGCTGGTGGAAACCGGTGAGTTGAAGCAGATCCTCAGCCAACCGCGGATGGACTACACCCGCGACCTGCTGTCGTCGGTGCCGAGCCTGGTGCCGCGGGCCGCCCGCGCCGAAGCCGGTTTCAATCCGGTGGTACTGGAAGCCAACGAACTCGGCAAAGTCTATCGCGAGCGTTCCTTCATCGGCAAACCGCGCGAGGTTCATGCGGCGAAGGACGTGACGTTGACGCTGCGCAAGGGCCGCACCCTCGGCATCGTCGGCGAAAGCGGCTCGGGCAAGTCCACGGTAGCGCGCTGCATTGTCCGCCTGATCGATCCGACCTCGGGTGGCATCCGTCTGGCGGGCCGCGAGATCTCGGAACTATCGCGCCATGCACTGCAGCCGCATCGAAAGAAGATCCAGATCGTGTTCCAGGATCCGTATCGCTCGCTCAATCCGCGCATCACCATCGGTGAATCCATTATCGAGGGGCCCATCAATTACGGCATGAAGCGCTCTGTAGCGATGGCGCGGGCGCGCGAATTGCTGGAGCTGGTCGATCTGCCCGCGGATGCGGTGTCGCGCTATCCACACCAGTTCTCCGGCGGCCAGCGCCAACGCATCGCCATCGCGCGCGCGCTCGCACTGGATCCGGAGGTGCTGGTGGCGGACGAAGCGGTGTCGGCGCTCGACGTCTCCGTGCAGGCGCAGGTGCTGAAGCTGCTCGACGACATCCAGACCCGGCTCGGCATCGCCATCCTGTTCATCACCCACGACCTGCGTGTCGCCGCTCAGATCTGCGACGAGGTCGCCGTGATGCAGCATGGCAGGGTCGTGGAACAGGGCCCGGCGGCGGAAGTCCTTGCAAATCCGCAACAGGCCTATACCCGCCAGTTGCTTGACGCGGCGCCCGGACGAGGATGGGATTTCGCCAACTTCCGTCCGGTCGATCCTGCCGTGGTAGCGTCGGCTGCCGTCTCACGTCCTCTCCCGTCATTGCGAGGAGCGTAGCGATCAAGCAATCCAGTTCTTGGCTTCTGGGTTGCTGCGCTACGCTCGCAATGACGGCAAGAACCGAGTGCCTTCATGACCCGTATCGCCGTCGGCGGCTTCCTGCACGAAACCAATACTTTTGCACCCACCAAGGCCACCTATGCGGCCTTCGTGCATGGCGGCGGCTGGCCGGCCATGACCCATGGCGCCGAGGTGTTGACC
>JAPLPC010000537.1 GCA_026400425.1 Hyphomicrobiales bacterium
GACACCGATGAAGGTCATGTTGGAGCCGCGGACGTGCCTGGTATGCGGCGTCTTGCCGAATGGCAGCACATAGACGAACGGCTCCTTCTCATATTGCTTCACCAGGATCGCGTGCAAATCCTCCGCCGTCTTGCCACGTCGGCCGCGCACATAGATGGTGGAGAGAATGCCGCGGTTCTGCGGTAGCAGATGCGGCGTGAACGACACGACCACGTCCTTGCCGGCGGCCTTCGAGAACTGCTCGTCGAGTTCGGCCATGTGTCGGTGCTTGCCGACGCCATAGGCGTTGAAGCCGGCGGACACTGCATAAAACAACATTTCCTCTTTTGCCGAACGGCCGGCACCGGTCATGCCGGATTTGGCATCGATGATGATTTCGTCAGTGTCGATGGCCTTGGCCTTGATCAGCGGCACCAGGGGCAGCTGTGCACAGGATGTGTAGCAGCCGGGATTGGCGATCAGCCGCGCCTTCTTGATGTCGCGTCGATAGACTTCGACGAGACCGTAGACGGCCTCCTTCTGCAGTTCCAGCGCGTGATGCTCATGCCCGTACCACTTCGCATAAGCGGCGGGATCGCTGAGGCGGAAGTCGGCGGACAGATCCACCACCTTGGTCTGCGGTGCCTTGGCAAGGAGATCCTGCAGAACTTTCTGCGTCGTTGCATGCGGCAGCGCGCAGAACACGAGATCGAGACCGGCCGTCGCCCAGTCGATGCTGTCGATGGTCACCAGCGTCGGCAGATCATAGGGCGCGAATTGCGGAAACACGTCGCCCATCTGCTGGCCGGCGCGCCGATCGGCGGTGAGGATCGTGAGTTCGACCTTCGGGTGGCGCAGCAAGAGCCGCACGAGCTCGGCACCGGTATAGCCGGAGGCTCCGAGAATGCCGATTTTCTTCTTGTTGCTCATCCCATAAATCCTTCCGCTTCGGCCATAGCAGCCAAATGTGACGTCTCTTCCGCAAACAAATGCGGCCGTAATTTGCGCATCGCGTTGGCGATCTCCACCGCCGCCGGCTCCGGCCGCATGGCCAGCGCATACATGACGGCGAAACAATCGGCGTCAGACTTGTGCTGGTTGAGCTTGAAACTGCCTTCCACCTCATCCACCGTCATGACCACGCCAACGATCGCCTTCTTCATGGCATCCAGTCGTCCCGCAGGCATCTTACCGGACGTCCAGGGCTTCTTGGGCGCCAGCGAGCTTTCGAACCTCGCGCTCAGCGCGTCAAGATGCGAACCCAATTCACGATCGGGCAGAAGCCGCACGGGGCCTGTGAGGTGCACCGCCTGATAGAGCCAGGTCGGGACCTGATCGGGCGAGGCATACCAGTCGGCCGACACATAGGCGTCGGCGCCCGCCACCGCCATTGTCCATGGCGCCACACCGTCGGCGAGTTTCAGCAGTGCATTCTGCTTGGCAAGATGAAAAGCGAGCTGCGGCGTGCCGTCATTGCCGTAAGTGAGGCAGAACGGGACGGCCGAGCCGATCGGCTTGCGGCCATCGAAAGCGCAGATGGTCCCGAAGCCACGCGCGTCCGCGAATGCCAGCGCGTCGCTGCGGTCGGTCTTGAATCGTGGCGGGGTATACATCTCGGGCTCCTTCTGACGTGAAGGCCGCCGGATCGATCGCGCTGCTGGGGAGAAAGAAGACTGCCGCGGACCATATCCGGCGGCAGTGACGCGATCCTTAGAGACGAGCGCCTGCTGCCGCGGGAATGCGGCGACGGCGAACACATGCGCTGGTCACGAAATGGATCATGGGCGCGGACATAAGCCCGCGCCAATGACCCGTCAAGTTGATTGTCTTGTCCCGGGCGCGATGCGGCACGACGTGCCGCTTCGCTGAACCGGGATCGCTTGAGGCTCCGGCGATTGGGAAAGCCCGGCTCTGCGGAGCAGCACTTCGTGCTGCGCCGCGTCTGGACAAGATGTGCCTTACACCGGGCTCCATGGCGCCGGAACGATGCGGTAACCATCGCCGTCCTTGACCACGTGGCCGTTGGCCGGGAATGGATAGTGGAAGCCCTGCACGCGCATCTTCTCGGCCACCAGCATGTCATAGACCTTGCGACGGGTGGTCTCGGCCTGGGCCGGATCCTGATCGAACATCAGGTGCCAGCCCGGATTGGCGGCGAACAGTGCCGGCTGGTTGGTGACGTCCGACTGGATGAACAGCTTTTCGCTGCCCGATGACAGGATGAAGGAGGTGTGACCGGGCGTGTGGCCGACGGCTTCTACCGCCAGCAGGCCCGGCGCGACGTCCTTGCCCCATTCATAGGGCGTGACCTTCTTCTTGAGACCGTCGTTGAACAGTTTGCGGTTGCTAGCGAACAGACCCTTCATGCGATCATTCGCAGCCTTGGCCATTTCACCGTCA
>JAPLPC010000053.1 GCA_026400425.1 Hyphomicrobiales bacterium
CAAATTCCGCCAAGGGCAATTCACCTGAGCGGGAATTGCTGATCTCGATCGCACAAAAAAGTTGCGGCCGAGCTTTGGGGGAAGCTCGGCCGCGCGCGATCCGGTCTGGGACGGGGAGGGGTGGGGATGTGACCGGGTCGCGTGTCTCCTGACTGTTCGTTTAGCGTGCGCTGGCAGTTGCCACGGCGGGGCGGCTGTCGCCGAGCGAGACCCATCGGTTCGGGTCGCTTTGCGACTGTCGCTTGACAAAGCGGTAGCCGGTTTCAGTCCAGGCCAGGACGTTCTCGTTCTGATTATCGAGCACGTATTCGCCCTTGTCGGTCTTCACGGTGAGCACGGCATGGCCGTCGCCCTTCTTGTCGCGCACCACGGTGATGAGAAGCGCTTCGCGGGGCCAGCCGGCCTCGATCAGCATCTTGCGCTTCAGCAGCACGTAATCTTCGCAATCGCCGTAGCCGTCGTCGGGCAGCGACCACTTCTCGATCACGCCCCAATGATCCATGTCGGTGATCGGCTTGATCGTCTCATTGACCCAACGATTGACCCGCACCAGATCCTTCCACGCGGTCTGCGTGATCACGATGTCGCGCGGCTGTGTCGCCGTACCGCGACACTCGACCGGGTTCTCCGAGCAGAATTCGACCCAACCGATCGGCGACCGCGTAGCGTCGCCGAGACTTGCATAAAGTTTCTCACCGGCGGCATGCGCCGAAGCTGTTAGTCCGCACAGGATTGCCGCGACGACAAATCCAGTGATACGCCCCTTGTTACCAGCCATTGTTGGCCCCCGTTTTTGTTGGGACCATCATTGGCAGGAAGGATTTTCGCCGCCGCTAAGTCGGCTCTGTGCAATTGAGACGACTACAATTCAAACACGCGGCAAGATTGATTCAAATTTGATGCAATAAAGCTTGTCGCGAATTCAGCGCGTTAATGTTGGAAAGCTTGCAAAAGCAGGAGCACCGCGTGGGCGTCGTCGTGCGCGTTAACCGCAGCGGTTAACCAGAAGCGATGCGTGCGGTATCCGCAAACGCGGATAGCACCCTCGCAACACGATGAAATCAGGATTTAAGGCGCGTGCGCGTTTACTGCGCGTTGACGCTGTCTTCCAATGTCTCCGCGGACTGCTCGTGCGCGAACTCCAGCGCAAAGCCTTCCTCGAGATGACGAACGATGCGCGCGGGGATGCGGCCGAGCATGACCTGCGTATTCACGGGCGGACGTTTCTCGGCAGAGATGGCGGCACCGGATAGCGACAGGTCGATAATGCGGACGTTCATCTTGATGCCATCCTTGAGCGTCAGCACCACGACAGGATTGCGCGGCACGATACGATCGTGGCGGCGGTCTTCGGGCAGATTGAGGATGTCGCGATTGGCAAGCCAGGTCAGCTGGGCCGCCAGCTTGTCGCGCTTGCGCGGCGTTGCCCCCACCGTCATCGCAAAGCCGTTGTCGATAATGCGGGTGATTTTTCCTTCGACGCGACCGATATGGTCGAGATAGGCGATGACGCGATCCCCGACCTGACCGATCCCGGGACCGAGCAGTGCCAGACCGCCGGGCGACATGTTGACGACCTGGCAGGGGAATTCGCGACGGTCCGGCAGCATATAGCGGCCAAGAAGATGGACCTTCACGCGCTGGAAACGACGCCGTTCCTCTGGAGAAGGAAGAATCGATTTTGTCTGGGCGAGCGCCATCGGTATCTGGCCGGTCCTGCGGAGAATTTCTCTCCGCGACCGTAAAGGCCGCACGGTTAATGCGGCGTTACATCTGAATGATTTGTGCAACCCTCGGCGTTGATTAGTTGCAGGGCGCGCGCGGAGGTCGCTAGCGCATGCCTTCATACACCATCAAGCCATGGGCAGCTTGCAGTTTGCGCATCAGGCGTGGCGCGAACCGTTGCGGCTGGTGCGCGAGATAGCGGTAGGAGGTGACGTGCAGGGGCCCCAGCAGACCGTTGAACGGGGTCATCGGTGCCAGCAGCCCGGTGAGGCTGACAGGCGCGTGTGCACGGGCCGTGAACGGCAGCAGCATGAGTTCGAAATGTGCCTTGTGGCCGGATGCGGTGTGGGCGGTGACGCCGGCGACGGCGACCAGCAACTCATCGGAGACGACGCTGATCATCTCCTCGATCTCGCCACGGCCGGCGAGCGCAAACAGTTCGGGAAACGGCTTGTTCTTCAGGTCGCGGCCGAACAGGGCACAAACTCTGGTGCCGGCGACCCGGAACGGGAAATTGGCGGTCTTGTCATAGCCCAGCACGAAAATGTCGCCGAGCAGCTCGCGCATCGGGCCGGGCTCGATGTCGCTTCTATCAGGCGCGCGCGCGAAACCGCGTTTTTCGTCCCAATAGGCGAAGAACTTCCGGCTCGATGGATGTTTCATGCGCGCTGATCCTGACCCGGCCAGCTGGCGATCGGGGACATATCTGTCCCGAATCCGTCCATGTC
Organism: Hyphomicrobiales bacterium; assembly: GCA_026400425.1. GTDB lineage: Bacteria > Pseudomonadota > Alphaproteobacteria > Rhizobiales > Xanthobacteraceae > Tardiphaga. The sequence goes on from JAPLPC010000053.1 coordinate 2,454, forward strand.
CGACCGCTACATGTTGTGCAGACAGGTCATTGCAGCGTCCATGCCGAAACGGCGTTTTCCACTGAGTCGCTCCGATGGTTTCTCGTTAACCTCGTCTTCACCATGTTGTTGCGGCAACGCGCATAACGGTTAGTCTCTCTGCACTCCAAGCGGGGCAGATTGTCTCCAGCAAGCTGCTTCGTGCGCTTTGATACAGGGTTGTCGTCAAACAAGACGGTCACCGCACGGGAAGATGGAACGTCGGCGCAGGGCCGATGGCATGTCGCCCGGCGCGGCAAGATCGATCGGACCGGGGAGAGCCTTTCTCAGAGGCTCTCCCTTTTCGTTGTGCGCCGCCGAGCCTGGCTGGCCGCAGCACGATCACGCGATGGACGTGACGGCCATCTTGCAACGCGGCAGCAAACCCGCCTATCTGGGGCACCGCTCGCCCGAGCCGTCACGGATCGTTGCCCTCTTGGACCCATCGCAAAATCCCCCGCGCGAACCGATGCTGACCCTTCCGGGCGCGTTGACGGCCTATGTTGCGCTGCTGGTCGGCATCCATGTGGTCCGCGCGCTGCTGCCGGTCGATCTTGAATACTGGACCATCGAGCTTTTCGGTTTCATTCCCAAGCGCTACGACCAGACGCTGCTGTCTATGCCGTTCCCGGGCGGGACGGGTGCCGAAATCTGGACCTTCGTCACCTATTCGCTGCTGCACGCCAATGTCAGCCATATCGGCTTCAACGTGTTGTGGCTGTTGCCGTTCGGCAGTGCGCTCGCGCGCCGTTTCGGAGCCGTGCGCTTCTTCCTGTTTATGGCGGTCACGGCGATCGCCGGGGCTGCCGCGCATCTCGCCACCCATGAGCATGAGCTTGCGCCGATGATCGGCGCTTCCGCTTCGGTGTCCGGCGCGATGGCAGCGGCCATTCGATTTGCTTTCGTGCGCGGCAGCTTCCTGTCGTTCAATCGCGGTGATGCCGACCAGGCGGCACGGGTGCCAGCGCTGCCGCTGCTCCGTGCATTGCGCGATCCTCGCGTGATCGGGTTCCTGGCGGTCTGGTTCGGCGTGAATATCATTTTCGGCATGGGCTCTATCGCCGTCGGGAGCGAGGGCGCAAGCGTTGCCTGGCAAGCGCATATCGGCGGCTTCCTCGCCGGCCTGTTGCTGTTCTCGCTGTTCGATCCGATCCCGCGGTCGCCGTCTCGCGCGTCCGAGCCATCCCCTGCAGACATGCCGGACGTGCACTAGGCGCGCGCGGGCGCCTTGCGCGTGCAGTGCACTTCCTCCATCATCACAGCCCATACAGGTGACTCACGCCGGCAGGTTCGGCTCTCGAGGCCGAACCCGTTCTTCGTGAGCGGTGGTTCGGCTCGATCACCGTTGGTCTCACTATCATCGAGCTCGGCCTTCGCATTCGCTTGTTTCGAACAAGAATGTAAAACCACGCTCGCCTTTTGGCGCAGGCGTGGTCAGTCAGGAGGCGACAAATGCTGGTGAGTGCAATTCTCGACGGTAAGGGCCATCACATCGTGAGCGTTTCGGCGGACGATAAGGTCTCGTCGGTGGTAACTCTGTTGGCCGAACGCAAGATCGGCGCGGTTCTCGTGATGACCAAGCAGCAGATCGAGGGCATCATTTCCGAGCGCGATATCGTGCGTGTGATCGCCGAACGCGGCGCTGCCGCGCTGGATGAGAATGTCGGTGCGGTGATGACGCGCAAGGTCGTGACCTGCTCGCCGTCCGATACTGTGGGCTTCATCATGGAACGCATGACCGACGGCAAATTCCGCCACCTGCCGGTGCTCGACGATGGCCGTGTGGTCGGTCTGATCTCGATCGGCGACGTCGTGAAGTCGCGCGTCAGCGAATTCGAGCACGAGCAGGAAGCGCTGCGCGAATATATCGGCACCGCCTAACGTCGCGACGCATCGGATTGAGGCCGGGATCGTCTTGGCCTCAATTCGTCATCGCGACACAACGCGCGGCGCTGCTTTGAAGACTCGGCTTTCAGCCTTGCGACGCCGCCGGCTTCTTCTGCTTCACGGGAGGGGCCGGTGAATGCGCCGCTTCCGGCACGATCATCTCGATGGCTTCCTGGATGCCCTCGATGGCACGTTCGGTGGCCCTCGCACCGTGCGCGATCATGTCGGCGGCGCGATGAAAATCGAACAGGCCGAACTGGCCGACGCGTGGGGCAATATGCATGTCCGGCGGATCGCCGGCGAGACGGGCGCGAGTGATGCGGTCCTGCATGATGTTGAAGGCGTCGATCATCACGGTGGAAATGCCCGGCCGCTCGCTGGTGCCCAGAAACTCTCGCTTCACGGCGCGCTCGGCCGAAAAGAAACTGGTGAAGCTGCGCTTCGACTTGGCCGGCGCTTCCGGCTCCGGTTGCTGCTTGGGTTCCGGCGCAACCGGTTCGGCGTTGCTGCCATGGTCGAAGATGGTGATCGAATGACCGAACACATCGTTGCTGAGATTGACGGCGATGACGATCTCGGCGCCGAGCGCACGCGCGGCCGATACCGGTACCGGATTGACGAGGGCGCCGTCCACCAGCCAGCGATCGCCGACCAGGATGGGCGCGAAGATGCCGGGCAGGGCGTAAGAGGCCCGCATGGCATCCACCACGCGGCCGTGGGTCAGCCAGATCTCGTGCCCGGTGCGGACTTCCGTGGCCACCGTGGCGAACTTCACCGGCAGGTCCTCGATCGCTTGCGCGCCGATGGAAGCTTCGAGCTGGGCGGCGAGCTTGTTGCCCCCGATCAGGCCGGATCCATTGAGGCGAATGTCCAGATAGCCGAAGATATTGCGGGGTTGCAGCCCGCGCGCCCATTCCTCGAAAGTGTCGAGATGGCCGGCCGCATAGCATCCGCCGACGACCGCGCCGATCGAGGTGCCGACCACGACATTGGGGACGATGCCATTGGCCAGAAGCGTCCGCAGCACGCCGATATGAGCAAATCCACGCGCAGCACCCCCGCCGAGGGCCAGACCGACGACTGGGCGGCGCACACTGCCAAGGCCGGGTTTGTCGCGGCCGTTCGCGCCGTTCTGGCTGCGCCCCATCAATAACTCCAGCAAAACAAACTCCCAACGCTGCCGGCTATCTTAAGCACGGCAACCCCATCATGCCAGATGGTCGATAAATCATCATTTACGCGGTGTATCCGACACTTAGGCGCCGAATATGACTGTATATCGACGTCCGCGCGACGATTCATGCCAGCCAATCACCAAGCTGTGGGCGAGCCGGGCGCAGAGCCGCGATATCTCGGACAAGGCTTGAATTTGCCGTGTTTTCATTGAAAAGCATGTCGATGAAGACGTGGGGCCCTGATTTGCGAATGTCTGGCCGGGGCGGGCGGCTGGCTGTGACGCTGGCGCTCGTGTTGACGCACGTCACTCCGATGCCGGCCTCGGCCCAATTCCTCGGTGATCGCCCGGCGCCGGTACCCCCTGCAAATATTCCCGATGTGCCGTCAGGCCCGGCAATCAGTCTGGCGCCGCCGTCCGGACCGGCCGCAGCACCTGCCTTGCCGGCGCCGCTGCTCCAGCCGCCGGCGGCCAACGTGCCGCCACCGGCGCCGTTGCCGGTGCAGATCAATCCGGCAGCACCTGCGCAGGGCGCGCTAGCGCTGAGTGCGCGCTACGGCAAGGAATTGCCGGCCATCAATGGCGGGCTGGTGTGGCGTGTCTACTCCGATCGACCGGACGAGACCGGTGCCTTTAAGTTGCTGCGCGAGGACCGTAGCGCGTCCCCGAACATCCCGCTGCCTGCCGGCAGCTATGTGGTGCATGTGGCGCTCGGTCTGGTCAGCGCGGTCCGCCCGGTCACCATCAAATCGGACGTCGATCGCGAGTCGTTCCTG
>JAPLPC010000355.1 GCA_026400425.1 Hyphomicrobiales bacterium
CGCGCGCGCGCGCGCCGGCAACTGGCTGCCGACCAGCGCCATCGATCGCTATGTGCTGATGTTGCGGCTCTACGACACCCCGGTGGGTGTCGCGACCCGCAGCCAGAAGGACGCGCCGATGCCGGCCGTCACCACGCTGGGTTGCCCGTCATGATCCGGCTGCTGTTCACCATCATCGGCGGCGTGTTGCTCGGTGGCGTGGTTCATCTCGTCAGCGTGCTGGCGCTGCCGCGCATCGCCACCCAGGACGCCTATTCGCGTCTCGCCGCGGTGACCAAGGAGAACGCGGTGACGCCACTGGCGCCGACGAGTCCCGCCAATGCGCTGCTGCCCTTCATGGACCCCGCCTTCGCCATGGCGGTGTGCCGCTACGATCTGTCGAGCGGCCCGATCAAGCTGACGGTGCCGGTGAGCCAGTCCTACACGTCGGTGTCGTTCTATACCCGCAGCGACGTCGCCTATTACGCCATCAACGACCGCTCCGCCGGCCGCCGCGTCATCGAACTGGATCTGATGACCGAGGCGCAGCATGAGGCGCTGCCGGAAGAGGAAGACGTCACCGCAGCCGACCGCCTGATCATCGACTCGCCGACGTCGAGCGGCCTGATCGTGTTGAAAGCCTTGGCCGCCGAGCCCGGGCTGATGATCCAGGCGCAGGCCTCGCTGGCCGCCGCGAATTGCCGCGTGCAGAGCGATCCGCCGACGGCGCCGGTGAAGGGCAAGCGGTAGATCGGAACGTCGGATGACGTGCGTTCATCCGCCGACGCGCAACGCCCGCGCCGGGCGGACCGGCATGACGGTGCCGGCTGCGGCATTGGCCTGCGAGCCCAGTTCGGTGATCAGCATATCGGCGCTGGCCGCGATATTGTCGGGCGCATGGATCACCAGACGCTCCAACGCCCATTTGTAGGACGACACGCGGCGCTGCAGGCATTGCTCGACCCACTGCACGATCAGCGCGTTTTCATCGATGCGAGCCAGCGCATCGGCGCGCTCCGCCGGCTCCAGCGCGGAGACCAGTTTCAGACTGGCCGCGCGCTTGCGATCGAGTTCGTTGACGCGCATCGCCGTGCCGTAAAACGCCTCGAAGCGCAGGATGTCGTTGCGGACGTCGTCCATCAGCACGGCGTAGCGCGAGGCATGCGAGCGATGCGGCTCGTCGATCAGCAAGCGGCCGTAAGCCGTCCGATCAAACACGACGGCTTGGCGCCACGGCGCTTCGATCGGCTTGTAGTCGCCGAACACGCTCTTCCACAACGGACGCGAATGCGGCGGCTCGATCAGCGGATAGGCCTGATCGCGCAACTGCCGTTCGAGATCAGTGAGTTGAAACTGCGATGACGCCAGACCGACGCTGCCGGTGGCCTCGACGCCGACCCAGCGATGCATGTCGTCGGTGACCGCGTTGTTACGCGTGCGGCCGAGATCGCCGCCTGCGCAACCGCCGAGCGTGCTGCTCAGCAAAACGAGATATGCGAGATAAGGCTTTGTGCGCCGAAGGCGTGGGCGGTTCGGCTGGCGCATCATGGACATCAAAAGCTTCCCGCGATCAGGATCGCGCGCGTCGTTTGCCGCGGCGACCTTGCGCGGTTCCGTCCGGGCCTCGTCCGCCATTGTTGTCGTCGACGTGACGTTCGATCCGGATCACCGGCAAGATCAGAATCCGTGCAGAAACTGCGCGCGGCGTGGGGGCCACATCTACGCCCATCCGTCGCGCTGTCGCCTCCGCCGGGAACTTGATGATCACGCCCATGGTCTCAGCCCATCGCGTCGTCTCCTTCGCGGACGACGCCCGCGCATTAGGGCGACTTATGGTTAACGAGTGTTTAATGGCTTGATGCGGACTTTACCGAGTTCGCCGCTGTGCCGCGCCGATCCTGGACTGCGCGCGAGGCACGCCGACGCTTGCCGACGGCACGGAACCGCCGCGGCGGCCCGATGGTTAAGGTGGTCTTAATGCGTCGGTCGTAATTTGAGGCAAATCGCCCTCAGTCAGCGTACCGACCATGACAACTCCATCCATGATAGCAGGCTTCGATGGCCTGATGACGTTATCCCGCCGGGAAGGCGTCGATATACGTCCGACCTTGCTTCGGGTGTTGACCGACCTCTATGTGCAGGCGCCGACCCACACCGTCGACGAAGAGAAGCAATTCGTCGAACTGACCTCGCGGCTGATCGATCAGGTGGACGATGCGACCCGCGCCGCGGTGCGCGCGCGGCTGTCGATCTATCCGAACACGCCGCGCGTCATCCTCGATCAATTGGCGTTGCAGCCCGCGCCCGTGGCGCCGCCCGCCGTGGCGACACCCGTGGTTTCTGCGCCGACCCTGCAGCAGCCGGCCCCGCCGCCGTCGCGGATCGTCAATCGCACGATGCAGCCGAACGATGCCGCTGAAATCAGCAACCTGTTTTTCCAGGGCGGCGCCCCCGAACGCGCCAAGATGCTGCACAATCTCGCCGACACGCCGTTGCAGCCGTCGGCGCGTATTCCGCAGGCCCGCGCCGAGCGCGCGATGCATATTCTGGAAATGGCGGCCTTCGCCGAGGACCGCGAAAATTTCGCGCGCGAGATCGGCGAGGCCTTGATGCTGCCGCTGGCGATCGCCGATCAGGTCGTGAACGATCCCGGCGGCGAACCGCTGGCCTGTTGCGCCAAGGCGCTCGGCATGCCCGGCCCGGTCTTCCAGCGGGTGCTGCTGTTCCTGAATCCGGAATTCGGCGCCTCGGTCAACAACGTGTACCGGCTGTCGCGGATGTATGACGTGCTCACCGAGCGCGCGGCCCTGATCATGGTCGCCGCCTGGCGCGGCGCGCATCTCGCCGCCACCCGCGCGAAATTTCGTCCAAGCCTCTATGACGACGAACGCCAGCGCGCCCGTGCGGCGACGCCGACGGCACGACCGAGCGTTCAGCCGGGCATGCAGCCCGGCATCGACGTCACGCGCACGCGGAATCATTCGGGAAATTAGCGAACGGGATTCGGCAGCTTCCGGCGGCCGGTTTCAGCGCTAACTTTTGGCCAGATCGAGAAAATGCCGCCCGGCTTTATCTTCGATCTCGACGATCCACAGATCCGGATCGAAGTTCATTTCCTTCTTCAGCCGCTCCTCGATCTTATTCTCCTCCACCGGCAGTGGCGGCGACGGCGTGAACACGCGATCGGAAGGACGGCTATCGTCGTAAACGGCCTGCGGCGCCGGTGCGAACAGCATGGCGTTGCCGTCGAGCAGCGCGAGCTTGACGAATACGGCGCCCGCTTCCTCGGCGCCGCGCCGGCGCACTGCGCCATACACACCTTCGGTCTGGCAGCGGCGCAGATACGCGGCCACCCATATCGCTGATTTCAAACGGCTCATGCGGATGACACTACGCCAGTCGTCGAACGACCGCTAGTTGATCGCCCGGCCGGTGACGGTGGAGAGTTCCTGCACCAGTCGCGCGGACATCTGGCCGGTGACCGGCAATTTGCGCTCGCGCTCGAAGCGCTGGATCGCAGCCGACGTATCGGAGCCGACATTGCCCGTCGGCTTCAGCTGGCCATAGCCGTATTCGGTGAGCGCGCGCTGCACGGCGGCCACGCGACGCGTATTGGTGATGAGATCGCCGAGCGGATCGCTCTTGCCCGTATGCGGGATCGACGCCGGCGGACGCTGCACCGACGCATTCGTCGCCGATGCCGTCGTGCCGGTCGCCTTGACGAGATTGGCCATCGGATCGCCGCCGCGGGAATCGGCAGGCTTGGCGACCACGGACGGCTTCGGCTCGCTCACGGGGGTGATCGGCCTGGCATCCATCACGCGGGGATCGAGCTTCGCATCCGATGCAGTCAGCGCGACGTCGCTCGGACGCGGCTTCGGCAGCGGGTTCGCCGACAGCTGCGTCGGCGCGGGGAATGCGACCACGGTGCTGGAGCCGAACATCGGCGATGGATGATGGCCCTTCTGCAGGAAGATCGCATTGGCGATGATGGCGCTGACCGCCGCGAATGCGATCAGCCCTGCCAGCAGGTCCTTCGGGCTGTGCAGCAGCATCCGCATCAACAGACCGCGCTCGGCCGGCTCGTCGATCGCAACAGCGCGCGCGCGTTTGGACTTGGCGGATTTCGAATTCGCTTTAGGCACTCTTCTTCACCTGATGGATCGTCTCGGACAGTGCGGGGCGCGATGCAGCGCTCACAAGGTTGAGCGGCGTGATATTGCTCGGTTCGGCCTGCGGCGGCGCGAAATCCAGCGGCAGCGCGACGGTGACGGTGGTGCCCTCGCCGACGCGGCTCTGCACCTGCATCTCGCCGCCATGCATGCGGACCAGACTCTTGACGATCGACAGGCCGAGGCCGGTGCCTTCCTTGCGACGCTGGTGATAGGTCTCGCCGGCCTGGAAGAACGGATCGCCGATCCGGGCCAGATCCGCAGCCGCGATGCCGACGCCGGTGTCGCGCACGCACACCAGCACCCGCGCCGCTTCGGTGCAGGCGGTCACGGTGACGCTGCCGCCGCGATCGGTGAACTTGATGGCGTTGGAGACGAGATTGAGCAGGATCTGCCGGAAGGCGCGCGGATCGCCGTTGATCTCCGGCAGATCCTTGGGCACGTCGGTCACCAGATCGACGCCGTTGTCGCTCGCCTTCAGCGCCAGCAGATTGCAGCAGTTGATCAAGGCCGGCCGCGGCGCGAATGGCTCGGGTGCCAGTTCGAAGCTGCCGGATTCCAGTTTCGACATATCGAGAATGCCGTTGACGACCGACAGCAGATGCAGGCCGGAGTCGTTGATCAGCCGCGCATATTCCTGGCGCTTCGCCGCATTCAGCATCAGCACGTCTTCCTGCGCGATCATCTCCGAGAAGCCGATGATGGCGTTCAGCGGCGTGCGCAATTCGTGGCTCATGGTGGCGAGGAAACGCGTCTTCGATGCGTCGGCGCGCTCGGCTGCGTTGCGCGCCTCTTCGAGCGCCTGCTGCTGCAGCTTGCGGTCGGTGACGTCGCGCAACACCGCGACCACTTCGGCTTCGCGATTGGCCGGCGCCGTGCGATCGGGTGCAATCTCCAGCGGCTGGCAGCGCATTTCGACCCAGATGAAATCGCCGGCATCGCCGCGCGCATTGTCGCGGCGCAGGCGGAATTCGACGCTGCGCGCTTCGCCACCGCGCGCGGCATCCGACAGCGCGGTGAGATAGGCCGGACGATCGGCGACATGGACGCGGTCGAACAGGCCGTGGCCGAACAGCCGCTGCGGCGGCACGCCGACCAGTGTCTCTGCCGCCGGCGAGATGAACTGCACGGTGCCGTTGGGGCGATGCCGCGAAATCACGTCGCTCATATGCCGCGCCAGCAGGCGATAGCGGTCTTCCTCGACATTGAGCAGCGAGACGCTGGTGCGCGACAGCGATTCCGCGCTGAAGGCGATGCCGGCCGCATAGAGCGTTGCGGATGCGATCCCGATGGCCGTGAGGACCGTATGGCTAGCACCGGCGTCCGATGCAGGCAGCCAATCGAATGCCGTCAGCAGCACCAATACGGCGACGCAGGCGAGCGCGATGCTGGACGCGACGGCGACGATCCGGCGCGATGCGGACAACGCCGCCTCGATCGGCACCACCACCAGCCAGAGCGCAGCGAAGCTCGCGATGCCGCCGGTGGCGATGGCCACCACCATGACGAGGCCTGCGACGGCGAGCGACGACATGATCTGCGCGCTTTCATAACGGCCGGTGCGCGACAAGAAGTAAGACAGCAGGATCGGCGCGATCAGCCAGGCGAATGCGGCGACCTCGAGCGCCGTCGGCGCGCCGCGGACGACGAGATAGAGCGGGAATGCGGCGAAGGCCGTCAGACTGCCGAGCAGCCGCGGTGCCATGAACGCGCGATGACGCGCGCTCGTCAGCGCATCATAGCGCACCGACGGGTGCAACATCGCATCGAGACAGTCACGGATGATGTTCAAACCTGTCACTCTTTCCGCTTCGACATGCTCGTCTGAAATCGACGTGGCGAAGCGCTCCTTCATCACCGGGCCAACCTGACAGTGCGACATTAAACGAACGCTAAGGCGGACGCCGACATCGCCATGCCCAACGCGGAAGCCGCGATTTGAAGGAGTTTTCGCGATTTTGTTCGCGCATTGTGGTGAACGGAAACTTTCATCGGCGCGTGTATGGTTTCGAAAGTATGGACACCGGCGCCGCCACTGCGGGCGACGGTCATCAATGGAAAATTTACGCCAAATTTAATCGCATCGATTTTCGTCGAATGAATCGCTTCGAAAATACTTGAAGTTTATCGACACGGCTTAGCTTTGGCCGCGATAACGGTCATCGGCAACGCCAAGGCATCGGCGAAGCCATGCACCGGCAACGCCAAGACGAGACGAGACGACGGGGTTCTCCATGTTCTTCCTGCTGCGCATGGCATTCTGGATCGGGCTGGTGCTCGTGCTGCTGCCGCGCGACCACACGCCGGAAGCGGACAAGACCGCACCGCAGCTCGGCGCATCCGACGCGATCTCGGCTGCGACGGCGGCGGCGTCGGATATGAGCCAGTTCTGCAAGCGCCAGCCGGCCGCCTGCGAAGTCGGCGGCAATGCCGCGGCATTCATCGGCGAACGCGCCAAGGAAGGCGCCAAGAAAGTCTATCAGATCATCACCGAGAAGAAGCCCGACCACACCGGCTCGATCGGCGAAGGCGGCGATCAGGACCAGGCGACGGCCGCGATGGCCAGGCCCGACGCGCTGACGCAGGACGATCTCGCCGTCGATTGGCAATCGCCGGACGCGCCGCCGGTCCCCTGAGGCGCGGTTCCATCGCTTAATTGCCGGAACCACCGTCGCAATCGATGCGGATCGCGGCTATATAGAGCCGACAATCGCATCAAGGCCGCCATGACCACCACCATCGACGACATCCGCGCCAATTTCGAACTGCTCGAGGACTGGGACGATCGCTATCGCTATGTGATCGAACTCGGCCGCACGCTGGCGCCGATGCCCGAGAGCGAACATTCGGCCGCCAACAAGGTCAATGGCTGTGCCAGCCAGGTCTGGTTGTCGCGCAAGGTGGCAACGAGCGACAACGGCACGGCGGTGCTGAGCTATCTCGGCGACAGCGATGCGCATATCGTGCGCGGCCTGATCGCGATCCTGCTCACGCTGTATTCCGATCGCGCGCCGAAGGACATTCTGGCCACCGACGCGATCGCCGTGTTCAACGATCTCGGCTTCCGCGAACATCTCACCCCGCAGCGCTCGAACGGCTTGCGCGCGATGGTCGAGCGCATCCGCACCGATGCGCGCGAGGCGCTGGAAACGGCGAACTAGACGTCGAACGCCGCATCGTCCGCCAGCCACGTCCGCAGTTTCGCGGGTCCGCCTTTGATCTCCCCCGCAAGACCG
>JAPLPC010000177.1 GCA_026400425.1 Hyphomicrobiales bacterium
CGGCACCTTGGCGATCACGATCACGGACGCGAAGTCCTTGACCTGATCGTAAGGCATGTTCTTGAACACGAACTTGTTGATGGCATGGGTGCCCGGCGTGCCGACCAGGAACGTGTAGCCGTCGCCGTCCGCCTTGGCGACGAAGTCGGCCGCGATATTGCCGCCGGCGCCGGTCTTGTTCTCGACGATGAACTGCTGGCCGTATTCCTCGGACATCTTCTGCGCGACGAGGCGGGCGAGAATATCGGTGGTGCCGCCGGCGGCGAAGGGCACGACGAATTTAACGGGCTTGGTCGGCCATTCGGCAGCGATGGCGGGGCGCCCGATCAGCGGCAGTGCGCCGAGAGCGGCGGCGCCGCCGAGAATGACAGAGCGACGGGACGGGTGGCGAGTGGAAGACATTTCAAACGGGTCCTTTGCGATCGCGCCCCTGCGGGACGAATTGCGCGCAAATTACTCTGCTGCACCGCAGGTTGCCACAGTAATGCGGCACCAGCCTTAAGCTTTCTGTACCAAAAGCGTGACGGCGGCAAGCGTCAGGAATGCTGCGCTGTAACCAGCAGCGACGATGATCATGCCCGCCACGAAGGTGCTGAGCGCGCCGCCGAGGCCCGCAGCGGTTGCAATGGCACCCTGGCTCACATTGAAACGGCCGGTGCCCTGGGTGAGATCGGCCACGACCAATGGGAACAGGGCCCCGTAGATGCCGGCGCCGATGCCGTCGAGCAACTGCACGCCGACCAGCCAATAGGGATTGTCGCTGAGCGGATAGAGCGTGCCGCGCAGGATCAGGATCGCCAATGCGCAGGCGAAGATCGGTTTGCGCCCCCACACATCGGCCTTGTGCCCGACCAGCATGGCGACCGGGACCATCACCAGTTGCGCAGCGACGATACAGGCCGACATCAGTGTCGTGCCGAGCGCATTATTGACCAGCGCGAGCTTCTGCCCGACCAGCGGCAGCATGGCGGCATTGGCGAAGTGAAACAGCACTGTCGCAGCGGCGAAAACCATCAGCGGTTTGCTGGTCAACAGTGCCTTGAAACCGGAAGGTTGATCGTCGGCGGCATCACCGCCGGCTTCGACATCGTGCAGCCCGCGCGCCACCTCGTGATCGATTGCCGTTGCAGGAATCGCCAGCATTGAGGCGATGCTGGCCAGCGCCATGGCGGCCATCAGCCAGAACACGACGATGGGTCCGAATGCATAGGCCAGCGCGCCGGCCAAGGCGGCGGCGACGGCGTTGCCCGCATGATTGAACGCCTCGTTGCGGCCGATCCGCCGCGCGAAAGCCTTGGGTCCGACGATGCCGAGGGTGATGGCGGCCAGCGCCGGCGCGAAGATCGCCGCAGCGACACCGGTGAGCGCCTGCGTGGTGGCGACGAAGATGAAGCCGGGTACCAGCGGCAGAACCACGGATCCGACGGTGACGACGATGGCTGCAAGAATCACCAGGCCGCGTTTGGCGGTGGTCCGATCGATCAACGCGCCCGCCGGCGTCTGCGCCAGGATGCCGGCGATCGCCGCCACCGACATCACCGCGCCGATCGAGGCCTCATTCCATTTTTCGACCGTGAGCAAGTAGATGGCGAGATAGGGCCCGAGCCCGTCGCGTACATCGGCCAGGAAGAAATTGAGGGCGTCGAGCGGGTGTTTGATCTTGTCCGCGTCGGCTTTCATGAACTTTCCCCACGACACCAGACGTGCCCGGCAGGAAACATGGCGACTGGGTTTCTGGTTCCGCGGTAAAATTGAGAGAACAGTCACAAACTCCATTGTCATCAGCGGCTCGACCCGCGGATCCATCTTTGGCGTGAGTGTGCGGTTCAAGATGGGTCGCCGGGTCAAGCCCGGCAAAGACAAGGAGAGAGAGGAGCACTGTTGCGCGGGTAAGCGGCGCGAATCCCACAAAGTAAAAGCCGCGATGTCTGCACATCGCGGCTTGGAGTCACGTCGTCTGGGCTGGTCTTACTTGCCGATGCCCTTTTCCTTGAAGTATTTCAGCGCGCCGGGATGGAACGGCACCGGTGAGCGCTCCTGGATCTGGTTGTCGAGCGAGAAGCTCTCGGCTTCCTTGTGCACGGCGACGATGTCGGCCTTCTTCTCCACCAGCGTCTTGACGATGTTGTAGGCGTCGTCGTCGCTCATCTTGTCGTTGGTGACGATGATGTTCCAGACTTCGGTATTGGAATTGTCCTTGTCCATGCCGGGATAGATGCTCTTGCTGATATTCGAGGCCGAATACAGCTTGCCGTATTTGGCGTTCATCTTGTCGGCGAGCTCGGAGTGGTCGATCAGCTTGATCTTCATGCCCGGCGTGGCCGCGAGGTCGGTCACCGCGGCTGTCGGCACGCCGCCGACCCAGAAGAAGGCGTCGATCTTGCGGTCCTTGAGCGCATTGA
>JAPLPC010000179.1 GCA_026400425.1 Hyphomicrobiales bacterium
CGGTGCTTAACAGGAAGACATTCGACACGCATGCATCTCAAGCTCGACACCTCTGGCACTATCGACGACGGCGACGTTGCCCGCGATCTCGGGCAGGACGCAGCTGATATCGTCGTGCTGTCGGCGGCGGACAGCGATCTGGCTGCGTTCGGTGCGGCCTATGGGAGCCTTGATGCTAGTTTCCCGAGCGTGCGACTGACCAACATGCTGGCACTCGGCCATCCCGCATCGGTCGATCTCTATGTCGAGCGCACGCCGGCCAAAGCGAAGATCGTGCTGTTGCGGATGCTCGGTGGCATCCACCGATGCAACACATGCGCTGTGGCGCTATTGCAGCGAAGGCGGTGTCGAAAATGCCACGTTGGCGCTGCGCTATGCGGCGCATCTGATCGGGCGGGGCGACAAGCCGGCCGCGGCGCGGCCGATGCCGTCGGCGGGGTTCTGGCCGCACGCACCGGACAACGACGGACGGCCTCATGCCTTCGTGATCTTCTATCGTGCCCTGGTTGCCGGTGGCGACACGGCTGCCATCGATGCTCTGCGCCAAGCGCTCGAAGCCCGTGGCCTCAATCCCGTTTGTCTCTACGTCACCAGCCTGAAAGACGAGCGCTCGGTAGCTTTCCTGCGCGCGGCCCTGGCGGCGTTTCCACCCGATGTCATCGTAAATGCCACCGCCTTCGCCACAGCGACCGCACATGACGATGCCGGCGTGTTGTCCGCATCGGGATGCCCGGTGCTGCAAGTGGCGCAGGCGGGTACGTCGCGCGAAAGCTGGGACGCGTCGTCGCGGGGGATGACGCCGCGCGATCTCGCGATGCATGTGGTGCTGCCGGAAGTCGATGGTCGCATCTTCGCCAATGTCATCGCCTTCAAGGAGCGCGGCAACAGCGACGGCGGTTTTGCGCCAACGCAATTGAAACCCGTCGGCGATCGCATCGATGCTGCGGCCGACCTTGCGCAGGCCTGGGTCCGTTTGCGTCGGACGGCTGTTGCGGAGCGCCGCGTCGCGCTGATCCTTGCCAACTATCCGAACCGCGACGGCCGGCTCGGCAATGGCGTCGGCCTCGATACGCCGCAAAGCCTCGTCGATATCATCGCCGGCATGCGCGGTGCCGGCTATGCCGGGGCTGATGCACCATCGACATCGGCTGCGATGATGGGCGCGCTGCAGCAGGGGCCGACCAATGCGCTGCACGAGCGCGCGGCGCGCATCGGCGGCGTCTCATGGTCGCTCGCGGATTATCGTGAGGCGCTGGCCGGATTGCCGGACACCGTGCAGGCCGCCATCGACGCGCGCTGGGGCGATGCCGCCTGCGATCCCCATGTGATCGACGGTGCCTTTCGCCTCGGCCTGCATCGTTTCGGCAATATCGTCGTTGGCGTGCAGCCGGCGCGGGGCTACAATATCGATCCCAAAAGCACCTATCACGATCCCGATCTGGTGCCGCCGCATCATTATCTCGCCTTCTATCTCTGGCTTCGACAGGCGTTCGATACGCATGCCATCGCGCATGTCGGCAAGCATGGCAATCTCGAATGGTTGCCCGGCAAGAGTACCGGTCTCTCCGCGGATTGCCTGCCGGGCGCCATTCTCGGCGCGCTGCCGCATCTCTATCCTTTCATCGTCAACGATCCCGGTGAAGGCATCCAGGCCAAGCGCCGCGCGTCAGCCGTCATCGTCGATCACCTGACGCCGCCGATGACGCGCGCCGAACTTCACGACGATATGGCCAAACTGGAGAACCTGGTCGACGAATATGCGGCGGCCAGCGATCTGGATCCCAAGCGCGCGGCCGTCATTGCCGAAGACATCCTGTCATTTGCGCGGGCGCAGCAGCTCGACAGCGACGTGGAGATCGATCGCGATACGCCGACCAACGACGCATTGCGGGCACTCGATGCGCATCTCTGCGATCTCAAGGAAATGCAGATCCGCGATGGCCTGCATATCTTCGGCCGCAAGCCGGAGCCTGCGCAGCGCAACGATCTCCTCGTCTCCATCGCGCGTCTGCCGCGCTCCGACATTCGCGCCCATGAGGCCTCGCTGCATCGTGCGCTGGCGCTCGATCTCGGGCTCGGCGATTTCGATCCGCTGATGCGCGAGATGGCCGACGACTATCATGGTCCGCGCCCGCGGCCACTAGCAGAAGTGTCCGCTGCAGCCTGGCGCACCGCGGGTGACACGATCGAGCGCGTCGAGGCGTTGGCGCTGCAACTGGTCGCCGGTGACCGCGCCTGTGCCTCCGACTGGACACGAACCGCGCAAGTGCTTGGCTGGATCGACACGTCATTGCGTCCCGCCATCGATGCCTGCGGCGATGCGGAGATGTCGGCCTTTCTCAATGGCCTTGATGGCCGCTTCATCCGTCCCGGTCCTTCCGGCGCGCCGACGCGCGGGCGACCCGACGTGCTGCCGACCGGTCGCAACTTCTTTGCGGTGGATATTCGCGCGGTGCCGACGCCATCGGCGTGGCGGATCGGACGACTTGCGGCGGAACGATTGGTCGAAGCCTATTGGCAGGAGGCCGGCGACTGGCCGCGCAACATTGCTTTGTCGGCCTGGGGGACCGCGAATATGCGGACCGGCGGGGACGACGTTGCACAGGCGCTGGCCTTGATCGGCGCGCGGCCGGTCTGGGAAGAGGTATCGGGTCGCGTCACCGGCTTTGCCATCACGCCACTGTCCGAATTGAAACGCCCGCGAGTGGATGTGACCTTCCGTGTCTCCGGCCTGTTCCGCGATGC
Organism: Hyphomicrobiales bacterium; assembly: GCA_026400425.1. Classification (GTDB taxonomy): domain Bacteria; phylum Pseudomonadota; class Alphaproteobacteria; order Rhizobiales; family Xanthobacteraceae; genus Tardiphaga. Next base: position 2,746 of record JAPLPC010000179.1, read on the forward strand.
CTTTCCGGCGCAGATGGATATCATCGGCTCCGCCGTCAGCGCGATCGCCGAACTCGACGAGCCCGATGATGCCAATCCCATCGCCGCCAATGTCCGCGCCCGCGCGCGCATGCTGGAAGGCGGCGGCACGGATTGCGAAACCGCGCGCCGACAAGCCAAGCGGCGGATTTTCGGCGCCAAGCCAGGCGCCTATGGCGCGGGTCTGCAGGCGCTGATGGACGAAGGCGGTTGGGACAGCCGTGCCGATATCGCCGACGTCTATCTCGACTGGGGCGGCTATGCTTACGGCAGCGGATCGGACGGCGAGATCGCGCGCGACGAGTTTTCGGAGCGGCTCAAATCCGTCGATCTGGTGGCACAAGCGCAGGACAACCGCGAGCACGACATCCTCGACTCCGACGACTATTACCAGTTCATCGGCGGCCTCGCCGCGACCGTACAGACCTTGCGCGGCTCCGCACCACGCATCGCGCATGTCGATACGTCGCGGCCCGAAGCGCCGATCGCACGATCGCTGGCGCATGAGATCTCGCGCGTGGTGCGCGGCCGCGGTGCCAATCCGAAATGGATCAACGGCGTGATGCGGCACGGTTACAAGGGCGCGTTCGAGATCGCCGCCACCGTCGATTATCTATTCGGCTTCGCCGCTTCGACGGACGCCGTCGGCAATCACCATTTCGATCAGTTGTTCTCGGCCTATCTGGAGAACGACGACGTGCGCGCCTTCATGGCCGACGCCAATCCGGCGGCGTTGCAGGAAACCGCAGCACGTTTCGCCGAAGCCATCCGCCGCGGACTATGGACGCCGCGCTCCAACAGCGCCCAGCATCTGATCGCCGAATTGATGACGACCAAGACAATCGCAAGGGAAACCGCATGAGCGACTCCGCTCCAGACAGTGCTGCCGAAAATCTTCGGCACAAGGAAAAGGCCGCCAAGCACAAGGCTGCCAAAGACAAGATCATGGCGACCAAAGTGGGCGAGAAGGGCCTGCTGATCGTCCATACCGGCACTGGCAAAGGCAAGACCTCGGCCGCCCTCGGCATGGTGTTTCGCCATATCGGTCACGAGATGCCGGTCGGCGTCGTGCAGTTCACCAAGTCGCCGTCCTGGGACACCGGTGAAGCGCGCGTGCTGGCGAAGTTTCCCGAATTGGTGACGCTGCACATCATGGGCGAGGGCTTCACCTGGGAGACGCAGGACCGCGAGCGCGACATCGCTGCGGCGACCGCGGGCTGGGAGCGCGCCAAGGAACTGATCCGCGACGATCGCCACCGCATGGTTCTGCTCGACGAACTCAACATCGTGCTGCGCTATGACTATCTCGATCTCGCCGAGGTCCTCACCTTTCTGCGTGACGAGAAGCCGGCGGACAAGCATGTGGTCATCACCGGCCGCAACGCCAAGCCGGAACTGATCGAGATGGCCGACCTCGTGACCGAGATGACGCTGGTGAAGCATCCGTTCCGCGCCGGAATCAAAGGCCAGAAGGGCGTGGAATTCTGATGAACCGCACGACTCCCGCGTTGATGATCCAGGCGACCGGCTCCAATGCCGGCAAGTCGACGATCGTCGCCGGGCTGGCGCGTGCGCTGATACGGCGCGGTCTCAAGGTCGCGCCGTTCAAGCCGCAGAACATGTCGAACAATGCGGCGGTCGCCGTCGATGGCGGCGAAATCGGCCGCGCGCAAGCGGTTCAGGCGCGCGCCGCGCGGCTGCCGCCCAGCGTGCACATGAATCCGGTATTGCTGAAGCCCGAAAGCGACACCGGTTCGCAGGTGATCGTGCAAGGCCAACGCTGGGGCACCTTGCGCGCGAAGAATTATCTGGAAAAGAAAGCAGCGTTGCTGCCCGCCGTTCTTGAGAGTTTTTCGCTGATCGCGGATCAGGCCGATATCGTTCTGGTCGAGGGTGCTGGCAGTCCGGCAGAAATCAATCTGCGCGCTGGCGATATCGCCAATATGGGCTTTGCCGGCGCAGCCGACGTGCCGGTGATCCTTGCCGGCGACATCGATCGCGGTGGGGTCATCGCATCGTTGGCCGGCACGCATCTGGTGCTGGAGCCGGACGAACGCGCGCGTATCCACGGCTTCATCGTCAACAAGTTTCGTGGTGATCCCGCGCTGTTCGACGACGGGCTCAAGGCGATCACCGCATTCACCGGCTGGCGCTCGATCGGCGTGCTGCCATGGTTGCCGCAGGCCGCGTTCCTTCCTGCGGAGGATGCCGTCGATCTCGATCGGGCGCAGGCGTCATCCGCAACGCGCATCATCGCCGTGCCGGTGCTGGCGCGGATCGCCAATTTCGACGATCTCGATCCGCTCGGCATGGAGCCCGGCGTCCAGCTCGTCTTCGTCAAGCCCGGCGAAGCGATCCCGGGCAATGCCGATGTGGTGATCATTCCCGGCAGCAAATCCACCATCGGCGATCTCGCTTTCCTGCGCGCGCAGGGTTGGGATATCGACATCGCCGCACATGTCAGGCGCGGCGGCCATGTGCTCGGCCTATGCGGCGGCTATCAGATGCTCGGCCGGCGCATTGCCGATCCCGACGGCGTCGATGGCGCAGCGGGTGAGGTCGATGGTCTTGGCTTGCTGGATATCGAGACCGTCATGAGCGGCAGCAAGTCCACCACCATTGTTTCGGGCACCCATGTGGCGAGCGGTGCTGGCATTGAAGGCTATGAAATTCACATGGGCCGCAGCCACGGCGCCGATTGCGCGCGACCGCTGTTGAAAATCGGCGCACGGCCCGATGGTGCGATCTCGCGCGATGGCCGCGTGCAGGGGACCTATGTGCACGGCCTTTTTACGAACGATGCCTTTCGCAAGACCTGGCTGGCGCAACTCGGCATCGCGTCATCGATCGCCTATGAGGCGCAAGTCGAAGCTGCCCTCGATGCGCTGGCGGATCATTGCGAGATGCATCTCGATATCGACGCGCTGATCACGATTGCTCGCAAGCGTCAAAGCAACAGCGTCAGCACAGCGAAGATCGCGATTTCCAATCCGCAGGCGACGGCATAGACGCGGAGTGCGCGGCGAATGTCGTTCGGCTCGGCCACCCGGCCTTGCGGATTGAGATACGGCTCGTTTACCACGCCCTCCGCATAGACGCGCGGTCCGCTGAGCGCGATGCCGAGCGCGCCGGCCATCGCGCTCTCCGGCCAGCCGGCATTCGGCGAGCGATGATGACGGGCGTCGCGCAGCATGATCCTGAACGAGGCCACGATCGACCCGCCAGCAGACGGCGCAGCGAGCGCGATGAGCAAGCCGGACAGCCGCGCCGGCACCAGATTGACGAGGTCGTCCAGCCGCGCCGCAGCCCATCCGTAATCGATATAGCGGTCGGTCCGATGGCCGATCATGGAATCCGCCGTGTTGATCGCCTTGTAGGCGATCAGGCCGGGCAAGCCGAGCAAGG